>JAGGUS010000239.1 GCA_021158375.1 Thermoprotei archaeon | reverse complement strand
GCCTTCTACTATGATTCTCAGCAGCCGATAGAGGAGATTTATGCTCAATTGAGGGGTACATTGTTAGATAGACTTTATCATGATCCAAAGAACGTGATCTCACTTACGATTCATGATCTAGATACTCTGTATGGATATCTGGCTGTATACCACTCTACTAGGAGGAGTGATAAGAGAGTATTTAAGTGGATGGAGATATTGAGGAGAGCATACGAAGGGATAAGGGCTTACAACTTGACCTGGCTTAAACGCTATGCCGAGTGTGTTTTCCTTAAAATTAAAGAGGATTTTGGTCTCGTCCTTTACTATGTTCTTCGTGATGAGAGTACTTTAAGAAAGGTGTTGCAGTCAGCGAGGATGAGAATAATATCTAAGATTTATCGTAGTAAAGTTTATGGAATAGGCGTAGCCAACCGTGAAGAGGAGGTAGGTAGGCTCACAAACTTTCTTAACGGATTAATTAGGATGGCTGAAAAATATTGCGAATCTAGGAGGTAAGGTTAAAGCTGGTGTAACTTTGAAGGCCTAATGGTTAGCGTTCTCTTTCTTTATTTTCTCAAGGGCTCTCAGTACAACATCTTCCCCATAACTTCCTGATGATGCTACGATATATTGTACATAAGGGTAAAGTATATTATCTCTTGATAAATATTGGTGTTTAGGAAGTATGAGTATGCAGGAGGCTTATGGTCTTGTGGTTAATTTATTCAGGATAAATCCCTCGAAGGATATGGTAAGGGTTAGCTATATTGAGAGTAGTGATGTAACGTCAATTAATCAGTATGTTAGTATTCTAAGAGATGCTGGATGTATTGCGGCGCCACAATATGGTGAGTACCTTGGGTTGGCTTCTGGTGTTTACTTTGTATGTGAGGATCTTGAGGTCTTGAAGAAGTTAGACATTAATTATACTGAGAGGAGCATAGATAGTAGTTCATATGTTATGAAATATCTAGTACTGAATGCTCTTGCTAGAAAGGTAAGGGAATTAGGGGATAGGGGATTGCTGTATCTTCATGAGGATAAGGTGTTTGCTTATAGTCAGGTAACCTTCTGTGATAAAGAAGTTATCATGCGCTCTGAGCCATATAAGCTCTTTGAACTGAGACCTTGTCTAATCCTTAGGGTTGAGCACTATCATGTTGAGGGAAGGAATATGTTATTCCTCTTAGCTGATTTAAAATTCAAAAGGATTAATAAGTTAACGCTCACTAGGCTCATCAAGATCCTTGAAGAGAAGGGTTATGAGTGGGCTGAGATTCGTAAGATATTACGCGAACATTACTATACCTGTAAAACCGAAGAAGGACGGCAAGCGTGTTTAGTTGATGATATTGTCAGAGGGCAGGATCGTATCGTAGCAAAGGTCATGACGAGAGAGGGGATGAAAGAGTTACCTACCGATAATGTATGGCTGAATCCACATCCAAAACATACGAGGGATTTCATATGTGACAAACTAGGGGAGCTTTTAGATGAGTTATGGAAGGAACAAAGAAAGTATGGGAACGTGAGGCCTAAAGCTAAGATAAGAATGATCAGAGAATATCTTGAGAAACTTCTCGTAAAGACTGGGGTATTTCCATTAAAGATAAGTGATGTTGAGTATAATCTAGATCTAAGACCTCAGAAGTTACTACTCACTCCCGGTGATGAAGAATGAATGACGAAAACGCTCAATATATTCTTTTAGAGGCGCGTCGCATAAGGATTCCGATGTTGGCATTTAGAGGCGAACAACCTGCATTGTCGGTCTATTATGGATTGGTGAGATTTGGTCCTTATGAATTACCTGTTAGTTATCCTAAGACAATACTGATAGTATATCCAAACAAGAGTGAGTTCAGAGAAGTTGCTAAAAGAGTTAAGGAAGCTTTAGAGAACGGCTATAAGGGATACTTTCCCGAAGGTTTTGCATCAATATTTGATTTGAATGTAGAATTCGATTTAGTCGCTATTAATCCTAATAAGTATACAATACTGGATCCTCAAAATACTGCCTTAGAGTATTATGAAAGGTTTTCTGAGGTAAGTAAAACTAAGAATAATGATTGCTTCCTCATGGCGTTAATAAATAAGGTACCACAGAGTCTGCATGAATCGCTTTATACGGAGATAAAATTCTTATCTACGAAAAATAACGTACCATCTCAGATTATCACTTATGAAGTGTTCTCTGACGAAGGGCTATTTAAATGGTCGATATTCCCATTAGCGCTTCAGATATTCGTTAAGATGGGTGGTACTCCATTCCTGCTTTATAACCGTCTGAGAATACCCGAAGAGGAAACTGCACTAATAATAGGTATCGGATTATCTAGAATAAGCCTTGGGCTTAAGGAAATTAGGTACGTAGGTTTTGCTTTAGCCTTTGAACCTAATGGTAAATGGAGGTTAATTAGGTGGAGTCAGCAACCTTATGACAGGAAAAACTTGCCATATATGTTTGAGAAGTTGATAAGAGATGTCATAGATGAGGTATTGAGAAAATACGCCGTGAGCACAAAGAGGATACATGTGATAATACATTACTCTGGTAAGAATATCAGTGTGGCTGAGGAGGTAAACATAAAAGCTGCCTGCGAGCAGATTAAGGAAATGAAGGGGCTTGAGGTTATGCCATATGTAGTGAAGATCAATGATTCCATGTATAGACTTTACGATGAAGCAAATCCGTGTCCAGATAGCTCTGGTCTTAACACGTTCTTACCCTGGGTTGGGACAACTATTAAACTTAAGGATGACCTATACATGCTCCAAACGACTGGATGTGTTAAGGTTCAGACGAGTTGTGGAGCCATGAGATCTAGACCTAATGCATTTGGTTCGCCTTCGCCCATACTAGTTAGCATAAAGAGACTTAGCGGAATTCAATATGAACTTAGAGACTTGGATTTAGTGAAATCTGTGCTATACATGTGCCGTATGAACTACGTTTCTGTAAATAACCCTGTCTCAAGACTTCCAATAACCGTAAAGTACTCAAGGCGATTAGCTTATATAACCTCTAAGTTCGCGGCAAGCAAAAATATAGACATCAACGCTATAGTTCCTCAGAAGATAGCTCGGACATTATGGTTCGTCTAATATGCATTTTTAGTAATGATATTACCTTTGACCTCTGATATTCTATATATCGCTCCCTAAACCTTACCTCAAATATAAGGTCTCTTCTACGAAGTCTAACAATTAATTTAGCTATGCTCTTTCCGATAAAGTGTGTTAACTTATTAACCGTAATATTGCGGACCTGTTCCACTAAGTGAAGAATTAAATTAACTACAACAGTTCCAAGTACTATGATCATTTTAGCAGTAATGATATCAACGATTACAGATAAGATTGGGATTATAGCATAGGCTATATAACTAGCCTTCTTAGCTATGTCCTCTTTGTATTTTTCAAGGTATTGTTTAAGCTCTTTTAACTCTTTTTGGGCTGGCCTTATCTCAGTATCATATAACTTTGTTAACTCCTCTGCTATCTTAGTAAAGTATCCAGCAACTGTAAGTAACTTCCACTCCCTTCCTACATTGTCTAGATCTACAAAGAAGTATTCAATAATATCTTTCTCCAATAATTGTAGGTACTGCATTCTTTCTTTCCTAGAAACTATTTTAAGAATATCACTAATTGCCTCATCATATTGTTCTTCGAGTTCTGCTAAGAGAATCCTTCTGGCCAACTCTACAAGTGATGAGGAAGACTTATAATCTCGTAACTTATCAACGATGTGCTCCTTATTGCACACTCCTAATTTAGCGCAAGCTGTGGAAAGCACTAACTCTGCTATCTCCTGAGCCTCAGGGCTCATAGTACTGCGGGCACTTGAAAGAACCTTATTTATGTACTCATACAATAACATTCCTGCCTTTTTATCTTCTTCAATAAATACTAAATAATGGAGCGCCACGATAAACGGCTCGATAGAACCCCACGGCCTCCTAACATCTTTTCTTTCTAACTCTCTCCTTAAAAGCTCTAAAGCACGTTTACGTAATGTGGTGTCACCTAACATGAGATACCTTGGTATGTTATCGAAGATCAATTGTCGGTCGAGTAAATTCATATTATTTAAGCCTCCCCATTAATATGTAAATTTGACACACTTAATTAACAGTACGGTTATGAAAGATCATGCCTTTGCTAAATAATGATTAGTTATAGGTTACTCATCTTCCTCTAAGTGAGATAGTTCTTTTCGCTTCATTTAACAATTTTGGCATTAAAGTTTCGAAGTTAACCCTGATGAAGTCCTAAGTAGCTCTAAAGCTTTGATCTTCTCTCTAATGATGCTTAATCTTGTGTAGTCTGGATACCTCGCATATACGTATGCCAGTAAGTAGGTGAGGGGCATTCTTGAATATATTTTAACCTTCTCACGTAATGCAAGAGCCATTATTAAATCTCGGTTAAGTAGTTTACTGTAGGCTCTCCTTCCTCTCTCAAGGAGTTCATTTTCAGCGATTAGGATTTTGGCAGGTCGTTCTTGTAAATTGTAGATGGTATGTTCTTCCGGCTCCTTAATGGTCAATAATTCCTTCTCTTCAAGATATCTTACAAGATCCTCTAGGTCGGGAGACCATGATCCGTGTTTTGAGGGCTTGAAGTTAAACCTACCAATACCGACCTCCTGTTGAATGAGAAAAGCTACTTTATGTAGTCGTGTAAGTCCTCTAATTGTACCGCTTGCGAGGTAAAGTATTACTGCGAGGGTTTCAAGCTTACTGAGCATGATCGCTCCTAGATATTTAAGTATACCAATAGTTAGGTATAAAAACTCGATGATCTCTGGTGATATTCTTCCCCGTAATTACACATGATGTTGTGCATTTTCCATGAATGATATCCTTAACAGTTCACGCTCATGTTTAAATTTCCTAACGACGTGCTTATTTAGTTGCTTACATGAACTTCTAGTTCAGTAAGCTTATGCTTTATATCTAAACGTCCTCACCGCATTTTGCTAGGATGTGGAGCCGGGCTCGGCGATACTCAAGATACTTTCTATTCTCATTTATGAGATTCTTACAAATCTATCACCCACCACTATAATCAAAACCGTAATGACAATATTATCATTGATAACAAGCCTATTAGGTCTAATACTAAAGGCAGGGTGAATAAAATAATCATAATAATAACGAACGATTTGGGCATAGCGGAGCACTGTCGCTGTTAGGTAACCTGCAATCTGCTAGGGGCGGATTTTGAGTGTGGGATTCCCGACGTATGTCCCGTGCAAATAGTATATAATTAATTTTAAGGAAAAGTTTAAGGGGTTTACGTGTCCCTGAAGGTGAATAAAATAATCGTAATAGTATCGGATACGTTTCGCTGGGATTTCCTGGGCTGCTATGGTAATGATTGGATCCACACCCCTAACTTAAATAGGTTCACTAAGAGATCGATAGTGTTCGATAAGGTTTATACCGGCTCCTTCCCGACTATACCTCATCGCTCAGATCTCTTCACTGGCCGTTACTGTTTCCACACTAGGGGATGGGCTCCACTGCCCCCAGGGGAGAATACGTTTCCGAAGATGTTAAGGAAGGCAGGGTATTTCACGAAGTTAGTCGCAGATACGCCACATATAAGGCCTGAGAAGATGAATTTCACTTCGAGTTTTGATGAATGTGAGTTTCCTGGTGATTGGGAGTCCTTTAGGTATCAACAATTACCACCGCCTAAACTCGACGTTAAACCACCATGTGCGAAAAGCAAACTCAGGTTCCCTGATAGAGCTTACAGCATTTATCCGCGTCTAGTTGCTCTTAAGGAGATGGGGGAAGAGCACTATTTCTGTGCTAAAACCATACGTAGAGCTGTGGAATGGCTTAAGGAGGGTTGTAAAAGATATGAGAAATTCTTACTTTATGTAGATATATTCGAGCCCCATGAACCTTGGCTTCCACCAGATGAATACGTAGACCTCTATGATCCTGGGTATGAGGGGGAGTTGGTGTTCTGGCCGAGGTATGACTACTCTAATTACCTTACTAAGGAAGAATTGAGACACATGCGAGCCCTTTATGCTGGTATGGTGACATTAGTCGATAAATGGATAGGTTTTCTACTAGACGAAATTGAAGAGCTGGGCCTTTTAGATGAGGCAGCGGTAATCTTCACAAGTGATCATGGCTTCTACCTTGGCGAGCATGGGCGGGTAGGGAAGCATACGGTTCTGGATCCAAGGGATGGGTGGTCTCTTTACGAGGAGGTATGCCATATACCGCTAATCATGAGAATACCGGATGCTCCTAGGGGTGTGAGGTGTAATGCCTTGGTGCAACCAGTCGACTTAATGGCTACGATCCTCGATTTAGCAGGCGTTCAGTTTCCAGGACATATTCATGGTAGGTCGTTGCTACCGGTAATCTTCGGGGAGAAGGAGCAAGTTCGTGAGATAGCGGTATCATGCTGTGGAGGGCCATGTTTTCAGCTATCTAGGGAAGGGAAGTTGTCTCCACCGCCACCACACGTGAAACCATTCGTGTTAAGTTCGGATCCGGAGTACGTGACTTACAGCACGATCACGGATGGTAGGTGGTGCTTGATATATGCGAGGAAGGGGCTTCCAGCAGAACTTTATGACCTTCAGGTAGATCCTAGGCAAGGGCGTAATGTGATCTCTGAGTACTTAGATGAAGCTAAGAGACTTCACAAGAAGTTTTACGAGTTCTTAAAAGGCATTGGAGCCTCTAAGGAAATTTTAGAGCTTAGAGATAGTTTGTGAGGTAATCTCCATGGGGTGGTTCCGCTTCAGATTTAGGAAGGTTCTAATAGACTTTCACACGCCTGAGTTCGCAGTAAGTGCGAGGTAGCGTACAAGCTATATTTGATTGTCATGTGATAGGCCCCTTTCCCCTCGAGAGGATTAACATACTTCTGAGCACAATTGTACTGTTGAAAGGAAGTCTATGAAGAAGTCCTCAGGGACGTAGAGGTGTACATTATGATCCATTAACACTGGGACAATGCAGTTCTTCGTAATCTATGCTGTGCTCCACAAGGGTAGTTAACTTGGGGCCTTTTGAGATAGACATTATGGACACCACGTTATCATAATGTATTATGATTCAACTATGTGGAAACAGATTTCTTAATCAACCTCTTCTTTATCTCAGGGAAGGAAGAGTAGAGGGGTTATTGCAGGGCTTAGAAAGAATTTGTGAACTTTATAAAAGTTTCGAGCCTTAATGCTTGATATGGCTTATGCTGGGATTAATTGGAGTATTTTATGTAAATCTTCTTCACTAACATTCTTTGGTATAAAATGTATGTTTATTCCAGCATGCAACGTTCTCGTAGGGTAGACTATAAAGCTTGTGTTGTTTACTGTTATCTCGTAGTATTTGAACCATGAGAGAGGTATTTTCTTTACACTTAGTTTAAGTCTTTCAGCTTTGAGATAGTATGGATCATAGCTTTCAGTAACGACGATTTTATGCTTACCCCTATTCCTCAGAATAAATAAATAAATCTCTAGTGCACCAACACCAAACGGTAGCAATGTAAATTCCTAGAGTAATGATGGAAGTAATATTTTGGTAAAAGATTAGGGTGTGGATCGCTGTGAAAGCTATGAAGGACATGATCGATAGGAGGAATAAGTTCATGATTAAATCAGACCATGGATACCTATAGAGGCGTTTACTAGACTTGGGAAAGGTTGACTTCAGAGAGATGTCACCTCTTACAAGTACTGTTTGTTCACCTCTATTGTGTTTGCCTATATTATTGTTAGTGAGGGAAGAATCTCCTCGAATACATATGGTTACCGAGCTCTATGCTATGCTGAAGGAATCTAGTTTTGCATTATCTTCAGAACTAGAGCATGTATTGGAATACTTTTCTATATCCACCTGGTTGGTTGTAGAGCATGAGTTAGTTAGTTTTAGTAATGTACGAAGAGGAAGAATCGTTCGTAGTTGCGTTGTCTGATCCATGGGGTTGCTCGTCTGTTGACTTCGGATCGCAATATCATGTCGTTCCTCAGAATCTTGGCTAAGAGCATTTAGGATCAGAAGTTTAGAGTTGCTGTCTACACTAGTTATAGAGTATCAAAGTTTTCTTCTGAACTTTGATACCATTTCCTTTTCGCCCAGTATTCGATATGTAGGATGTGAATTTTCCTCTTGGTATTTGATAAATTCCTGCTAAATTTGTTTTCGGTCTAGTCTTCTTGACCTCTTGATCTACGACCCTAGAATTATATTTGTCTACGGACTTAGTAACACTTGGTGAGATGTGGTATGGGGTCTGATGAGACTTTTGAAGCGATAGCTCACCCTCTTAGGATTAAGATTTTGAAGCTACTTGCTGAGAGACCTATGGGCTTCTCAGAGTTAAAGAGGGAGCTTGGGATTAAGAGTAGTGGTAAGCTAGATTTTCACTTGAAGAAGCTGGAGAATCTCATAGCGCTGAATAGTGATGGTAGGTATACTCTAACTAAGGAAGGTTATGCTGCACTACAAGCCATAACCACTATTGAGAAGTACGGTTGGCAGAAGAGGGCATACATCATAAATACAGTAATCTACATCGTAGTAGTGGCTTATATGTTATCGAGGATTCTAATGGAAGGTGTTAACTCGATATACACAGTTATCTTAGTGCTAGCAACTCTGTGGTTTATCTACTACAGCTACTGGTCTATTGTGAAGAGAGGAGTTTTCAGGGGAGGAGAGTGAGTTAGTAATGGAGTGGGTTGTTGAGGTTGAGGGGTTGGTTAAGGAGTTTAATGGTAGAAGGGTACTTCATGACGTAACATTTCATGTAGGGAGGAGTGAGGTTTTCGGGCTTCTAGGTCCTAATGGTGCTGGTAAGACTACTACCATTAGGATTCTTCTCGGGCTACTAGAGCCTACTTTGGGTAAAGCTCTTGTTCTTGGTGAAAGGCTTAGTGAGAGTCGAGAGCTTAGAGGCAGGGTTGGCGTTGTCCTAGAGAGTGACGGCTTGTTCTCTCAGCTTACAGCTTATGAGAATTTAGAGTTCTATGCTAGAGTCTATGGATTGAAGAGTGCAGTAGAGAGGGATAAGAGGATTAGGGAGGTTCTAGAGCTTGTAGGGCTCTACGAGGCTAGGAGTGTGAGGGTTGGATACTTCTCTAGGGGTATGAGGAGGAGGCTAGCACTCGCTAGAGCATTACTCCATAGTCCTGATGTTCTCTTCCTCGATGAGCCTACTCTAGGCTTAGATGTTGAGGGTCAGGCTTTGGTGAGGGATCTCGTTACTAGGCTTTCTAGGGAGGAGGGGGTAACAGTCCTTTACACTTCCCATAATCTCAACGAGGTTGAGAAAGTGTGCTCTAGGATAGCACTATTAGTGGGAGGTAGGATAGTGGCTTCTGGCACGGTCGAGAGCTTGGTTTCAGAGTTTAGTAAGCCCCTAGTTGAAGTCTACTTTACTAGTACTGGTGAGGCATTAAAGGTAGCCAAGTACATAAGGAGATTGAACTACGTGGTGGAATGCTGGTGTGATGGTAAGAGTGTTACCATATTAGTGGAGAGTAACTCGGACATCCCTAAACTCATAGACGTCCTCGCTAGGTCGGGGTTTAAGGTTGTGGAGGCTAGGAGGGTTGAGAGACGTCTTGAAGAGGTTTACTTGGAGCTTGTTAGGAAGAATTAGGGGGTTGAGGTGAGGAATAGTGTTATTGTGGGTTGTTGTTTGGAGGGAGTTTAAGGAGACGCTTAGAGATAAGAGTCTACTATCGAGCGTCTTTAGTGTTCTTGCATTTCTGGGGATGCTGAGTACTACAACAGTGAAACTATCTGTTAGTGCAGAATCTATAGTGTTCTATATGGCGCCATGTCTCGGCATTATCGTAGGCTTCGGTTTGAGCTTTAGGTTTGTTAGGGAGAAGCAGGAAGGGGCTGTGGAGACTCTACTCTGCACCCCACTAACTCTGAGGGAGCTATGGCTTGGTAAGGTTGTGAGCCTAACAGTACCGTCCTATATAGTCTCTGTGGCCTCGACACTAGCTCTCATAAGCTTGAGAGGATACACCGTAAACGCGTTGATAGTAGTGTACTTGGCTATGGTAGTACCAGTAGTTATAGCGTCTGCTATTGGCTTACTGGGGTTCCTATATTATATTCTCGGCATGAGGCAGGTGAGGACACTAAACTATATTGTCTTCTTTACGCTATTCGCAACACTATACCTAGTGGTGAGGAGGCTGGCGTCTCCCACAATTCTTACATGGTGTAGTGCGAGTATAATACTAACATTATCACTAGTAATATTTGGTGTAACATTCTATCTGATAACACATCTGAGTAAGGAGAGGATAGTAACAACAATAAGTTGAAGGCAGTGAACTATTTTTCCCTCTATAACTCTATTAGAGCTAAACTCCTCATACACTAACATAGTCATGGACATAAGCCTTTACCGCAGGGAGGTACTATCATGGTTACCTGTAACTACTGTATGGCGACGTCTTTGAGAACATCTATGCTAAATAAGTGCTGTTACTATCTTTTCTTAATGTAAAACTTATATATCTCGTTAACTTGAGGGTGATGTTGATGCGTGCTACTAGCAGTAAATTGTTAACGTTAAAGTATGTTCCCTTAGCATGGGTAGCTATTTTATTAACGAGCCTTACCACTAGGTTTCTCATGATTATAGGTATGGATCTTCGCACTTTAGCTACGATACTAAATTTGAGCACAACTTGGTATAGAACATAATGTCATTAGATCTGTAGATGATTGGGAAGTTCTTATTAAGGAAGCACCAAAGGGCGTTATAATTATAAATTGTCATGGCGAGCTCATACCAATTCCTACATCATATGGAGATGATTATGTAAGTTTTTACAAAGATCTGGCAAAGCTTATTAAAGATAGGAGGAATGCCTTCTGCAGATTATGGAAAGATGGCGGTTCTAGTTACGGCATACATATTAAATCCTAAACTTGCTACTATGAAAGTCAGACTGCCGATATTAACAAACAAGGTACATCTTTATTTATTCATTAGTAGCAGTGGGGGCAATATTTGCTGCCTTTGGAATTATATTACTATTCAAGAGGTCAGTACCTCCTTCAGAAAGTGTATAAAATAATCTCGCCTCCCTAAATTATTTTTATCATCATCAGCTAAAGTGATCCTGATAAGAAAATTAATGTTTACAAAATTGCTTCAATTTTATGAAAAGAGAAGAGCTCTTATAGCTTACTATTATTGTCAATATATCATAGTTTACAAGGTGCTAATCTTAAATACGAACTCGTAATGTTTAAATATTTATTACGATAATGAAGACGGCCTCATTATATCGCGGTGGGAAAATACTTTTAAAGATAATGTTTTTAGTAAAGTAATAAAAGTTGCGGAGGAGCTAAATTTTAACGTCACGATATATTATGAGAGTGTAAGAGATATGAGTAAAGAACAGATAGTAAACGAGCTTGTTTATGTAATAAACAAATACTCATCAAGTAAAGCTTTCTTAAGGATAAATGGAAAACCTGTAATATT
>JAGGUS010000190.1 GCA_021158375.1 Thermoprotei archaeon | reverse complement strand
CTTTTCTTTTCAAGCCTATCTAAAGTCTTCTTGTTGCCCTGTTTTAATGCCTTAAGGTATTCTCTCTGCCACTTCATTACTTCCCTTTGATACCTACTTAATTTTTCATAGTCAAATAACTTCCTGTATATCAATATGCTGATAAGCTCTATAATCAGACAAAGTAATACTATGCTAACAGCTGATCCGGGAGGTTGTAGAAATGTATCAATAGATCCTGCCACTACCTTCCCCAAATTCTCTGTATGAACTTAATTCTTATTAAAACCTTAGGCTAAAAATTTAAATAGAGGCATGACCTAGAGAATCTCGTTCGAGGGGTGATTGTAAGTGTCGACACCATCTAAACCACATTTAAACTTGGTCATTCGGTGGCATTAGCCACCGGGCCAGAATAGGACATGTTGACCACGGGAAATCAACAACTATGGGCCACCTACTGTACCTTCTAGGCCAAATAGACGAACGTAAGTTTAAAGAGATCGAGGAGCAAGCAAAGCAAATAGGCAAGGAGAGCTTCAAGTATGCTTGGGTTTTAGATAGACTTAAGGAGGAGAGAGAACGAGGTCTTACAATAGACTTAGCCTTCTTAAAGTTCGAAACTAAGAAGTACTTCTTCACTATAATAGATGCGCCGGGCCATAGAGACTTCATTAAGAACATGATCACGGGTGCTTCTCAAGCTGATGCAGCGATACTCGTAGTATCCGCTAAGACCGGAGAGTTCGAAGCAGGCATGAGCCCACTAGGTCAAACTAGAGAGCACTTATTCCTAGCTAAAACGATGGGTATAGATCAGATAATAGTGGCTATAAATAAGATGGACACTGTAAACTGGAGCCAGGAGAGATACGAACAGATAAAGGCAGAACTATCCAAATTCATGAAAATGCTCGGCTACAAAGTAGACAAGGTACCATTTGTACCAGTATCTGGATGGACTGGAGACAACTTAGTCGAGAAGAGCAAGAATATGCCATGGTACAAAGGCCCGACATTATTAGAAGCACTAGATATGCTACAGGAGCCACCTAGACCAATAGACAAGCCACTAAGAATTCCAGTTCAAGACGTATATTCAATAACTGGCGTTGGAACAGTACCCGTAGGTCGTGTTGAGACTGGTGTCTTAAAGGTAGGCGATAAGGTCATATTTATGCCAGCGAACAAGGTAGGCGAAGTTAAGTCAATAGAAACTCATCACGTTAGGATAAACGAGGCCAAACCTGGAGATAACATAGGTTTCAACGTAAAAGGTATAGCACGCCACGAGATTAGAAGAGGCGATGTAGCAGGGCACCCAGATCATCCACCAACAGTTGTCGATGAGTTCACGGCTAGAATTTTCGTAATATACCATCCAACAGCCATAAGCGAGGGATATACGCCTGTAATGCACATACATACTGCTACTGTAGCCACTAGATTTGCCGAACTTGTTCAGAAGCTAGACCCAAGAACTGGTGCTGTAATAGAGGATCATCCAAAGTTCCTCAAGACTGGTGACGTGGCAATAGTGAAGCTCAAGCCAATAAAGCCAGTAGTAGTAGAGAAGTATTCAGACTTCCCACCATTAGGAAGGTTTGCAGTAAGAGATTCAGGAAGAACTGTTGCAGCAGGCGTAGTCATAGACGTAAAGCCTATAGAAGTAAAGTAAACTATAACCCAAATACTTATCTTCTTTATTAATTCCCGCATAACTTAAATATCTCCCTTTTGAATTTTTATTGACACTTGGAGGGGTATCTCATGGTACGTAAGGCTCGAATACGTCTAGTAAGTACCGATTATAAAAAGCTTGAAGAGATATGTACCGAGATAAAGAATATTGCCAAGAAAACCGGAGTCAGAATATCCGGTCCCATACCATTGCCAACGAAAAGGCTTATGGTAGTTACAAGAAAGGCCCCCTCAGGAGAAGGGACACATACATTTGATCATTGGGAGATGCGCATTCATAAACGCTTAATAGATATGGATGCTGATGAGAGAGCGCTAAGGCAGCTAATGAGAATAAGAGTTCCAGAGGACGTTAGGATAGAAATAGAGCTAATATGAGGGGTAAGTAAAGCCCAACTTTAGGACTAATGTCTCTCCTTCATTCAACGTATTACTAAAGGTATAAACTATTCGCTCACTATAATGTACTCAATTTTCGATAATTATTAGAGCATAAACACGAATACGAACCAGTTATAAGATGTCATATTTTAACCAAAATTTGTCATAGCTACTAGTTTCCATAAACTAAATAATTACTTCGAAACACTCTTTATATACTGAAAGGAGGCGCGAAATTATGCTTTTAATTATATCCGACCGACATATACGTTACGCCCTCTTAAATATCATAGTAATTATCGCCAGTTTTATTGCAGGCTACTTCTACGGTTCTCATAGTGCTGTCAAGAAAGCAGAAATAGTCACCTCACTAGTACTATCCACAGTAACTATCACATGGACACCAGGATCCTGGCCAAGAAAGAAGATCGATATTAATAATGATGGAGTCCCCGATCTCATTATGGATATATGTCCGTATAATTTAAAGAGAGGCAAGGGCAGATATGAGATGATTTATAACACTACTAGAAGAACAATAGTTACGGTAATTGATCTAGTCGATATTGAGCCTAAGAATCCAAATGTTTGGGTAATGGGATTTCCAGAGATCATTATAGGTAGAAAGCCATGGGATAAAAGCTATGTAAACGGCTTTGGTGTGAAATTTCCCATGAAAGTTAAAGATATCAAACCATTCTTAGTATCTTTCTACTTCCACTTTGAAAAGCTAGATCTCTTGGGCTATGACTTCGCAGCTGATGCGTGGATTCTCAGGAAGGAAATAGCTATCGAAAAACCTGGTACTGGACCTGGAGAGGGCGACATCGAAATCATGGTCTGGTTAATGGGCGTGAATGCGCCAGGAACTAAAGTCGGCGAGGAAGTTGTTCCAATGATAATTAATGGATCGTATGTAGATGCCCGTTTTGAAGTCAAACGTGTAGTGCGCACTGGCGAATGGGATATAATAATATTCTTGCTTAAAGAGCCAGAACTAAAATGCGGCTATGTGACTTACGATCCCTCAATATTCGTAAAACTAGCAACAAAGTACTCACCAGTAGACATAAGCGATCATTATCTTATAGGTTGGGAAATAGGAACTGAGTGGGTAGCTTATAGACCACCGGCAACTCAAAAGAGCTGGGCTAAAGTAACTCTGTTGATAGAAGATTTTACAGTCATACCACATGCCACGATTCACAAATAGCTCTACTTATTGTACAATCTTACTATTTATTTTATCAATTACTAGACTTAACCTCCTGATGCTAAGGGCATTACGACTATTCTATCCCCATCGCTAACCACATGTGATAGATCAAATACTGTTATACCATTTACGAGGACTGCTACGTAGTCCTTTAGTCTTCCATTATTAATCATCTTATCTATGGCTAATCATCAGAGATACCTCTAATGATTTAAAATTTCGTGTAAATGGAGGTAATATTTTTAGTCTAATCTTAGCTCTCCTCATATCGTGATACCAAAATACTAGTTAAAAACCATAAGCATTTAAATCTCCATAAGGTCAATCTCTTTCTCTCTTATATTTTGCCCAAAGCTTAAATTGGAAAACACTTAGTTAATGTAGTGGGTGCATATATTGGGCGATGTTTTTGGCCTTTCAGAGGAACAGCTAAAGGAGGATATATGTAAGGTCATGAGAAATCTATTTCGGAGAGGTCTAATATCGGCATTAGGAGGTAATGTTAGTGCGAGGCTTCCCGGTGCTAATGCGTTCTGGATAACGCCCAGTGGCATATTTAAGGGTGAATTAACTCCTGAGGATTTATTAAAGCTTGATCTTGACGGCAACGTTCTAGACGGTTTTGGTAGGCCTTCAATAGAGTGGCCATTCCATGCTGCCATATATAAAGTTAGACCAGATGTGAATGCAGTTGTACATGCTCATAATCCTGTTACCCTTGGATTAGCGCTCGCTGGCATAAGACTAAAGCCAATAACTGTTGAAGCAGTTATGGTATTAAGAAAGGTCGAAATAGTTCCATTTGCCTTTCCAGGTACCGATAAACTAGCAAAGCTTGTTGCAGAGAAAGCCGCTAGCGGTGCACGCGCGATCATTCTCCAAAATCATGGAGTTGTAGCCCTTGGATCGAATCTTTACGACGCTGAAGCTGTTGCAGAGACATTAGAGGAAGTTGCTACTGCACAATTTGTTGCAATGGCATTAGGTAAGGAGCCGCCAGTTATACCTGAGAAGGAAGTTGAATTGTACTACAAGCTTTACGGACTTGGCCGATAATAGGTGAGTCTATGAAGCTTTACGGTTATGCTGGAAAGATAGCTTATGTTGATCTCTCAAGCGAGAAAGTAACCTATAAGGAGCTTAGTAGCTCTGATATAGATCTGTTTATAGGAGGCATAGGCCTAGCAACAAAAATACTCATTGATGAAATTCCCGATCCCAAAATAGATCCCTTTGATCCCAATAACGTCTTAATATTCATGACTGGCGCTCTTACAGGCACACCTATATATGGTAGTAGCAGGTACGTAGTAGTGGCTAAATCCCCCTTAACCTTAGCGTGGGGCGAAGCACATGCAGGTGGTTTTTGGGGCGTTGAGCTAAAGAAAGCAGGTTTCGATGGAATAGTGATAAAAGGAAGGGCTAAATCTCCTGTATACCTATACGTTCATGATAATGACGTTGAGATTAGGGATGCAGAAAAATTATGGGGGCTAGACGTCTTCGAGACTGATACTGCATTAAAGAAAGAGTTAAACGATAATGATGTCAAAATAGCTACGATAGGGCCTGCAGGTGAGAGGCTTGCTAGAATCGCTGGAATTGCGGCCGATATCCAACCTAATGGACCTCGATTTGCTGCTCGAACTGGTATGGGCGCAGTTATGGGTTCTAAGAATCTGAAGGCTATAGCTGTTAAAGGTAGTGGTAAAATAGAGGTAAAAGATGCTACTAGAATTACTAAGGTATTGTCGAGATTGTTGCCCCTTATAATGTCCTCTCCAACAGCGCAAATTCTAGCGGTATATGGTACGGCAGGTGAAGTTGAGGAGTTTTATGAATATGGAGACATGCCAATAAAGAACTTTTCCTTAGGGGAATTTGAAGGATACAAAAATTTAACGGGACAGAGCTTTAAGGAGAAGAAAATAGTCGTAGATGTTTATGGTTGCTGGGGATGTCCTATTAAATGTTGGAAAGTCATGGAAATTGATGGGAAAAGGATGCGAGCTCCAGAATATGAGACTATAGCGGCTCTCGGGACATTGCTTATGATAGAAGATCCTCATTACCTTGCTAAGGTTAATGAGCTTTGCGATAGATATGGCATAGATACCATATCGACCGGAGTAACTATCGCATGGGCTATAGAGTGTTTTGAAAGAGGCTTAATATCTAAGGAGGATACAAATGGTCTAGAACTCAAATGGGGAGACAAGGACGTAGTTCTAAAACTAGTTAAAATGATAGGCAAACGTGAAGGTTTTGGAAGAATACTTGGCGAGGGATGTAAGCAGGCAGCTAAGATTATCGGAAAAGGAACTGAAGCTTATTGTATGCAAGTCAAAGGTCTTGAAGTACCAATGCACGATCCAAGGGCATTTAAGGGCATGGGGTTACAATATGCTACTTCTAATAGAGGTGCCGATCATCTATACGGTCTCTTCTTTAGAATAGAACAAGGCCAGAGAATGCATGATCTAAGGATCTATGAGAGGGTCGATAGATTTGCGTACAAAGGTAAAGGATGGATGGTTGCTACAATGGAAATATGGCATGAAGTCCTCGAAGCCATGGGGCTGTGTAAGTTCGTAGACATACCTCCAGCCCATGTAGCCGGCCTTTACGCTTACGTTACTGGCATCAGAAAGACTATACCTGAGCTTCTAAAGATAGGCAAGAGGATCTTTACGCTGAAAAGATTATTCAATATAGCTAATGGAGTAAGTAAAAAGGACGATACTCTACCGAGGAGATTTCTTAGTGAACCACTAAATGAAGGTGGTTGTAAAGGTCAAGTTGTAG
>JAGGUS010000203.1 GCA_021158375.1 Thermoprotei archaeon | reverse complement strand
CCAATAGAAGATAGCATTGAGGGAACTATTAGATTCACTTATCCAGCTATATGGAGGGGCATAATGGTAGAGGATGTAAGGTTGAAATTTAAAAGAGGAGAAGTCGTAGACGCTCACGCTTCTAAAGGAGAGGAGTTCTTGAAGAAGATATTAGAGATAGATGAGGGCTCTAAGCGTGTAGGTGAGTTTGCTTTCGGCCTAAACTATAATGTAACTAGATTTACAAAGGCCATACTTTTTGATGAGAAAATAGGAGGTACTATTCATATGGCATTAGGAGCAGGGTATCCAATTACAGGGAGTAAGAACGTTTCAGCTATTCATTGGGATATGATAAAGGATATGAGGAGAGGAAAAGTCTACATAGATGGCGACTTAGTTTATGAAAACGGCAAGTTCTTAGATGGAATTCTATAAAATTCATATATGTGTTGGGTGATATTTTCCTTTGGGATTTTCAATGAATAGTAGAGGCGGTAAGCAAATTACATCTTTGGTATTTATAGCCTTAGTCATATCTAGTGCCGTAATAGTCATTGCAGTAGCTTACCATTATCTATATAAGTATGAAATTCCAGAAGTTGAAGAAGCGAAACAAAGACAACAATACGGAAGTACGTCTTCACAAGAGGAGAGGGGTACAAGTATGGAGGATGAACTCTATCAGGATGTAATTAAGTATGGATCCTATCTGAAATTTAAGAAAGTCCCAGAGCCTCTTTTGAAAATGAATGGTACACATCCTAGACTCTATCTCACAGAGAATAAGATAATAGAATTGCGTAAACTAATAAAAGGACCATATAAGGAGTTATGGCAAAGGGAGAAGTCATGGGTGGATAAATGGCTAAGTAGGCCTCCACGATATGTTTATTACTACGATCCAGAGGAGATGTTATGGCAGAGAGAACTCGGAGATATGATACCTCATTTCGCTTTCTGCTACTTAATGACGGGCAATGAAGTATACCTTAATAAAGCTAAGGAGTGGATCTTTTATGCTCTAAATCTCTCTAAATGGGGTCCCTATCCAGACTTAGCCAAAGCGCATCTTCTATACGACGTCTCATTAGCATATGATTGGCTTTACCATAATTTTACTCCAGGAGAGAGGGAGAAAATAAGAGATAGGTTAGCTCATGAAGCTAGATTGATGTTTTTAGCATCAATTAAAACTGGAAAGTATAGGAGCATGTGGTGGCGTAATGCATATCTACAGAACCACCTCTGGGTTGATATGTGTGGTCTAGCTGCTGCCGGTTTCGCTCTTTACGGAGAAGTGCCCGATGCAGAGATCTGGATAAACCAAGCACATTCTAAGTTCCTTAAAGTTTTAAACTCATTAGGAACGGATGGAGCATCACATGAAGGAGTAGGGTATTGGAGTTATGGACTAGAATATCTACTAAAGTATCTAGATTTAGCTAGAGAACTACTCGGATGCGATCTATTTAACAATACATGGCTTAAGAAGACCGCTTATTATAGACTATACATGAGCTTGCCTAGGAATATGTGGGAGAGGTCAATGACCATAGTAAACATAGCTGATTGCCCCATGATGGATTGGTATGGACCAGATTACATACTTAGAAAGCTGGCTGCTGAATATAATAATAGTTATGCTCAGTGGCTAGCTGAAGAACTAGATAAGGCGGGAGTAGTTAATCCAATATCGGGATGGTTAAATCTTATATGGTATGATCCATCAATTCCAGCAACTCCTCCATACGATCTATCAACTATGAAACATTTTAAGGATCTAGATATAGTTGTAGTACGCGATAGCTGGAAGGAGGAGAACATACTCTTCGTCTTCAAATGTGGACCATTTATAGGGCACAGTGCTCTTAAGAAATTTGACTATGATCCAGGAGGCGGTCATGTACATCCGGATGTAAATCATTTCTTACTTGTTGCCTATGGAAGGTGGTTAGTAGTAGATGATGGATATCTCAGCAAGAAGACCTGTCAACACAATACAATAGTCTTCAAAGTTAATGGGGAGGAGATAGGTCAATTAGGCGAAGGGAGCATGTGGTTTAGGGGAGATGAAGTTATTAGAGAAAAAAGAATGAGCGCAATAATTAGAGCAGAGAGCAATCCAATATTCGACTATATAATCGGCGATGCCTATAACATATATCCTGATATTATAGGATTGAAGAAGTTCCTCCGACACGTTATATACCTTAAACCAGACATATTTATAATAGTTGATGAAATAGAAACAACCAAGCCAGTGATTCCTGAATGGTTACTTCATTATAAAGGCAAATTACAGAAGACTGGAGAGAATACATTTACATTAATCAATGAAGACGTGAGCTTGAAGATATACATAATACGGCCGCATGAGTTCAAATATAGGATATACGAACAGGTAGGTATGAGAGAAGGTGGTAAAACAAAGAAACTGCCGGTACTAGAGATCTCACCCATACAAGAGACGAATAAGACGATATTTATAGTAGTATTACATCCTGCTAAAGTAGGAGAAGAGTGGCCTAAGGTTATGGAGATTCATGAAAACGGAAAAATAGGGCTAATAATTCAACATAATGGTAAACTTGAAAAGATAATCTTTAACTTCTCTAGGAAAAAGAGGAATGATAGAATATTCGAACTTGTTGGCGTAGAGGAGCCTAAGGATACGTACTACTTTATAAGAGAGCTACCTCCATTAGATAAGCCAAAAAGGTGATACCTTAGATTTTTATTAAATTTTAGATAAGGCAAGAGTCCTTATAATTGCTTATCTGGCTGACTTCCTGACCTTCTCTTTAGGTTCCCATCTAAACCTCCATAACCCCCTACCAAAAGATTCAACGGCTATCTCCAATTCTTCAGCTAACATATCACTTATTAATGGTTCTTCAGCTAAGGGAGATACTATGATATCGACTTCTACCTCTTTAGACTCAACATCAGGAGCTACTATCTTTACTTTAGCAGCTT
>JAGGUS010000217.1 GCA_021158375.1 Thermoprotei archaeon | reverse complement strand
TCGAAGAGTACGTAACCCTTATACTGAAGGATATTTGCAAGCCCCTAGGTAACGTAATGCATCAAGTCAAAATCCCATTAAAAGGATATGATGTAATAGTAGACGTTGTGGTTATGAGTGCCAAAAGCTTAGTTATGATAGTTGAGTGCAAGGTAGATTTAGATGCTTCAAGACTTAAGGTAGCCCTTGGTGAATATATCCTCATAAATAAATATCATAGTGACACAAGCTTCTTGATAGTATACTTTAATTCACTTATAAGCGAAAAGTTAATGGAAATAGCTAAGGAGATAGTACCTATAGTCCACATCTCTAACCTTAAGGAGTATCTAGAAAGAGAGTTTAATTCAAAAGTTCTTAAAAGATAACATAGTTTTATACTTAGGGATTAGGATGCGAAGGGATACCATAGCTATCCACGGCCATGGATATCACGATCTAGAGCATGGTGCGGTCATAGTGCCTATTTATCAAACCGCCATATTCGAGCATTTTGATAGAGAAGGTAAATTGAGAACTACCGATCGAGGAACAGATCTAAAGTATTCTAGAGAAGAAAATCCAACGGTAAGGGCTCTTGAAAAGCTCCTTGCAAAACTTGATTCAGGAGAGGATTCTCTATGCTTTTCAAGTGGTATGTCGGCTATTACTACGCTCTTTATGGGGCTTCTTAATCAGGGAAGTAAAATACTAATAACTGAGGAGGTTTACGGCACTACATTACAACTCATAATGGATCTGAGGAAATTTGGTATCGAAGTACATACCGTATATCCAGATACATCTTGTATAATCGAAAAAATAGATAAAAACTATGATCTCATATTCATAGAAACAATGACTAATCCGACGCTTAAGGTAATAGACGTAAGGGAAGTGGCTAAGGTCTGCAAAGAAGAGGGGCTTGTATTAGCTGTCGATAATACGTTTGTAACGCCAATTCTTTATAGACCTTTAGAGGACAACGTAGATATAGTGATACATAGTATGACGAAATACATAGCTGGCCATAATGATGTAATAGCAGGCGTGTTGGTAAGTAGTAAGGATACTATCATTAAGTTGTGGGATTGGCGAAGGAAGTTGGGCAATATAATATCGCCTTTTGATGCGTTCATGGCATTAAGAGGAGTGAAGACCTTAGGTATACGTGTGAAGAAACATTGCACTAATGCACAAGCTGTCGCAGAATTCCTCAAGGAACATCCTAAGGTAAATGAAGTACTATATCCAGGACTTCCTGATAGCCCATACCATGAAGTAGCTAGAAAGTTATTTAATAATAATCTTTACGGAGGTGTGGTTAGCTTTAGAATAAGGGGAGGTAAGGAAGAGGCTATAAGGGTCATGAAGAGCGTAAGGATAATAAGATCAGCACCTAGTTTAGGAGGTCCAGAGAGCCTATTAACCTATCCAATAATAAGTGCCTCTAAATTCATGGATTCGGAATTAAGAAAGAGGTTAGGAATAACAGAAAACCTATTAAGGCTTTCCGTAGGCTTAGAGGATGTAAACGACATAATAGATGATCTAGATGATGCCTTGAGGAATATATGAGATCTCAATTAAATGCGCCTTAACTTTCTTTTTAACTTCACTATTGATAGGACATCATCAGGAGTTATGACTGAAATTCCAGTCACCCTACCTAATATCTCTACTTGAACTATCTTGTCAGGATGTTCTAGATCAACCTTCTGCTTAATGTATTTAGCTATGGCCTCTATGAGCTCTCTCCTGCTTAAGTTAGTAAATCGTTTATTAATTGTTATCCTAAACTTTTCATTTGACTTTATCTTAGTCTTTGCTAACTCTACTGCAACTTCTACTATTTTATCAAAATCAGTAGGCACTACACGCTCTATAGGTACTAATTTTAGAGTATAACGGAACTCCCAAGGCCTCTTCTCAGCCAACTCTTTAAGGCGTCTTATCGCTTCAAACGGATTCAGGCTGGTCTTAGCGATAACTAAGCCAGGTATTCCAGAGACTTTTGCCCTTGCAGAATCATCGCCTACTTCACTTAACAGGTATATTAACTCAGACCTACAGTCAAATTCCCTCATTCGGCCTGTAGAGACGAGAAGGTTGAATTCAGGTAGCTTTATGCTCATGTTCTCAATACCTTTAATATATCTTCAGCCTTTATAACACCTTCTCTTTCTATTACTGGAGGGCTTACCGTTAGGTTTATTACGGTTGAAGGTTTACCTAGAGGGGCTGGACCAGAATCTATTACTAGATCTACTAAATCGCCTAGTTCAGCTATTGCTTCTTCAGCCGTCCTTGGAGGTTTATGGCCACTTATGTTAGCGCTGGTTCCTATTAAGAGACCCCCACATGCATCAATTATCTTTAGTGCTACTTCATGATTGGGTATTCTTACGCCTACACTATCCATTCCAGCAGTTACTATATTTGGTAATACGCCTTCTTTTTTCTTAACCACTATAGTTAGAGCACCCGGCCAAAAGTTCCTTACTAATTTAGTTGCAGATTCATCTAATTCGCATATTCTAAGAACATTGGATATGCTCGATGCAAGTATTGGTAAAGGTCTCTTAGATCTTTTTTTAACCTGAAATACCCTTTCTACAGCCCTTATGTTGAAAGGATCTGCGCCGAGTCCATATACCGTATCAGTTGGATAAATTATTAATCCTCCTTGCTCTATAACATTCTTTGCAAGTTTAATAGCCTGCTTCAGGTTCTCGGAAGAGGTAACTCTAACTACCTGCATAAGCCTTTGTATTATGAGAGAGGAAGCATTAACATTTAAATCTATCGTATACACGATATTATTCGAGAGTGTTAAGATGAGCGGAAGAGAAATTGTTGTTAAGACTGTAGATCTCCATAAGTATTATTTCCTAAAGGGCGAAACTGTACGGGCGCTTAGGGGGATAAACTTAGAAGTCTATCGCGGTGAATACGTCTCAATACTTGGGCCTTCTGGTTCTGGTAAGACTACGCTCTTCAACATGATAGGCGGTTTAGATAAACCAACTAAGGGTACTGTATATTTAGAGGGGCACGATTTAAGCAAGTTATCATCAGTACAGTTAGCATGGATGAGATGCCATAGAGTAGGCTATGTATTCCAGACTTTCAATTTGATTCCAGTACTCACAGCACTAGACAACGTCATGTTGCCTATGATATTCGCAGGAGTACCAAGAGAAAAGCGTATGGAAAAAGCCAAGAGATTACTTGAGCGTGTTGGGCTTGGTGATAGGTTGCATCATAAGCCTGCTGAGCTTAGTGGTGGTCAGCAACAGAGGGTTGCAATAGCTAGAGCACTAGCAAACGACCCAGCAATAATACTAGCAGACGAACCAACAGGAAACCTAGACCTAGTTACTGGCCATAGGATAATAGAGCTAATGAAGGAGTTGAATAGGGAGAAGAATGTTACTGTAATTACTGCTACTCACGACTTAAAAATGATAGACGTAAGCGACAGAATAGTATGGATAAGAGACGGAATGATAGAGCATATAGAGAAGAGAGTTGGCGTAGAGCTAACTGAGGAGGAGCTTAAACTAGAGATTTAGGCTCACCTAATGAAAAACCTAATTTAAATGTTAACCGAATCATTTATTAACTTCTTTTACAAGCTAGTTGAGATGAGGCGACATAATGCTTAGATTCTGCCCCAAATGTAATAGCCTAATGGTTCCTAAGAAGATTAACGGCAAAGTGTATTTAGTGTGCACCTCATGTGGATATCGTATTCAGCTTAAGGATAAAATTGTACTCGCAACAAATGTATCGCCGGATAAGCATTACAAGATAGGAGTAATCGAGCTTGGATTGAGGAAAGTTAAGAAGGATGAACAGGAAATATACAGAGATGAATATTACAGCATATTCTTAGACACGTATGCTGAAGAATATGAAGAAGGATCAGAGGAATAAGTCTTCCAAATAAGCAATTATTCTTCCCTTACCTTCTAAACTTTTAATTTCCTCTAAGTTATCAGCATTTAGAACTTTTATCTCCATTCCAGTAGGGCATGGACTCTCGCCTTCTATTCTAGCAGCTACTACTGATGATATGTATTTGGGTAACTTATACTCTATATCAAGAGATGAAGGAAGCGCATCAAACGTTAAGAAGTAGACTTCACCTATCCCTTGGATATTCCATTTACGTAAGGAGCCTTTAGGCTTCTCGAGTATGGTGATAAAGGGCTTGAAGGGACCTATTATAAGGCGAACGTTATCTAATTCCTTATAGCTAAAGAGGTACCTTATTTTAAGGTTCTTATAGGGGTGATCTTCTTCATATATTTTATTTTCTACCTTACATTTTAGATTCGCGCTTAAGAAGCTACCTCCTACATCTAAGTGTACGGAATAAAGGTATGAAATATGACCATTTATGAAGCGTACATCCCTTGAGGGCCTCCAGAAGTAGATATCATCTTTCTTAAAAAGCACGTCTGGTCGTGAGGATTTTATCACTAATTCCTTAGGTGCTTTAAAGGAAATTACTATATCGGAGGGTATGGATGTTTCGTATACTATAAGCATACGTCTAGGCGTAAATTCCCTATGTAAATTACCCTCAAGGAACCACGTTAAATTAGACATTAGATCACTCACTACGATAAATAATTATTAAAGTTACCCATTAAGCTTTATGGTATAGAGCTATGGTAAGGGTAGCAGTAATAGATAGAGATCTATGTAGACCGAAGAAATGCAACCTAGAGTGTATAAGGTTTTGCCCAATGGTGAGAACAGGAAAGAAAGCTATAGAGTTTGATGAAGGGATTAAGGGGCCTATAATACATGAGGCATTATGTGTAGGATGCGGTATATGTGTTAAGAAGTGCCCTTTTAAAGCAATACATATAGTGAACATACCCGAGGAATTAGAGGAGGAATGCATTCATAGATATGGCGTGAATGGTTTTAAGCTCTATAGATTACCAATACCTAAAAGAGGAAAAACTTTAGGTATTATAGGTCGTAATGGTGTAGGTAAGAGTACCGTTCTTAAGATACTAAGTGGAAAGCTTAAACCTAACTTAGGTAATGTCTCGGAAAGCCCGGATTGGGATGAAATAATCAGGAAGTTTAGAGGGACAGAATTACAGCCTTACTTTAAGGCACTTGCAGAGGGTAAGCTAAGAACCGTGCTAAAACCACAATATGTAGATCTATTACCTAAATTCATTAAAGGTAATGTTAGGAAAGTCCTTAAGGTAGCTGATGAATTGGGCACTGCCGACGAATTAATAGAACAACTTGAATTAAAAGAGGTATTAGATAGGAACCTAGGCGTACTCTCAGGTGGCGAACTACAGAGATTAGCAATAGCCATTACACTATGTAAGGATGCTGATGTGTATTTATTTGATGAACCTTCGAGTTTCTTAGATGTTTATCAAAGAATGAGGGTTGCCAAAATTATTAGGAATATAGCTCTTAAAGGGAAAACAGTAGTGGTCGTAGAACATGATTTGGCGGTTCTCGACTACATATCAGATCTCGTTTCTATAATATACGGAGAGCCAGGAGCTTATGGTATAGTCACAGAACCGCGAGGAGTACGTGTTGGCATAAATGAGTATCTTGATGGATATCTTCCTAAAGAGAATATGCGGATAAGAGAATATAGAATAACGTTTGACTTAAGGCCCTTAGAGAGAGAATGGAAACCTGAAGAGGTCATGTTTAGATGGCCTAAATTACGAAAGAAGTTGAACTCCTTTGAATTATTTGTTGAAGAGGGAGAGGCGCATGTTGGAGAAGTCATAGGGTTATTAGGACCTAATGGTATAGGGAAAACGACATTTATAAGGTTACTCGCTGGAGAACTTGAGCCAGATGAGGGATACTCACCTTTAGAAGGAATTGAAATAAGCTACAAACCACAATACATAGCATCCAATATCGAAGTTAGTGTTGAAGACTTTATAAGAAGTAAAGGTGATGAAAAGGCATTATCCGATAACTGGTTCCTATCGGAAGTAATAAGGCCATTAGGCATAGATAGGCTATTAGATAGGCAAGTAAGCGAACTCTCAGGTGGAGAACTCCAAGCAGTGTATATAGCAACGTGTCTAGCTAAGGATGTGAAGGTCTATTTAATAGATGAGCCATTTGCTTATTTAGATATAGAACAAAGGTTTAGAGTTGCTAGAGCTATACGCCATGTAGTTGAAGCTCGAGCTGCAGTCGCATTTGTAGTAGAGCATGATATAAT
>JAGGUS010000092.1 GCA_021158375.1 Thermoprotei archaeon | reverse complement strand
GGGTATTACTTATTTTACGGCCTCACCATATTACTTTAACTCCAAGACTTCGTGCAACATAAGATAAATTCACATCACCTGTTACGATAGGCGTCTTAAGTTTTGTTGCGAGTACTATCGTTGTAGCGTCAGATATAGATAGCTTTCTGCGTTTAAGCTTGGGATTACCTGAATTCCTCAGTAATTCATCTCCTACAATTTTCAACCTCGAAGCCTCTATTGCAACTATAGGATCTAGAGGCTTTATATCGAAATATGTATCTACGAACTCTAGTAGCTCTTCTTCGTTTCGAAAAGGTAATCTCCCCCTTCTCCAATGATAGGCCAGCTCGTAAACAATAAGATAATGTAATATTCCCTTTATCCTCCCTACTCTTATATCGTCTAGAACCTTAGCAGCTATTGAAGAGACTTGACCTGTCAAGTCTGCGATAATAGCGTAGGTATCTACTATCACTATTCTAGCCTCTCTAACCATAATTCCTCATCCTTATCAATCTCTCTTTCAGCTTCCTCAAGGTCTACTTTTAGTTTCTTACCACGCTCTCGGAGTTCACTCCAGAGATCACGAACTCTTAAAACTAGCGCATCTCCCTTAACACTTACTTCTAAGGTCATGCCCTCCTCTATACCTAACCTCTCACGAATATCCTTAGGGATCACTATTACACCGCGTTTACCTACGCGAATCCTAGGCAACATTATTCACCTCAGATGAATTTCAGATACAGAATATTGTTCAGTCAGATAAATAAGTTTGTTCGATAATATTTATCAACTGAAACGTTATATCCCTAATAATGTAGATAGAAAAGCCTCTATCAGTCAATACGGTAGCCTTCAACCAGATTAGGGAAAATTATTACTAAATAATTACTAAATACAGTTAAGACACTTGTCTCTATAAGGACTATCAGTAGGCCTGTTTTCTTGGTAAGATAGTGTACACTATTATTCTACACGGTCTCTCTAGCTCGAATAGGATACGGTAGCTACCAACTCTAAGTCTATAATGGTTTTTGTATCCCCTAAGCTTCTTGATATCGAGCCTCACTGTGAAGCCATAGTCTCTAAGTATAGTTAATTTATCTAGTATTCTCCTCCGGGCCTCTGGCTCTAGTTAATCTAGCTCTTTTTAGCCCTTCGTGTAAAGTATACATCGTACCTCATTCAGCTTCAGAACCTCTCAGGACATCCTCAAGTTTTACGAGTTTTACCCTATCGCTCTTCTTATCAGCTTCGTACTCTTTGATAGCCTCCACCTCATCGGGTAAAGGCTCCTCAATACCTATAAGGCGCTCCTCCAAGAGGGCTTCAATACGCTCTAGCGCTTCTCTGATAGCACGTAACTCCTCTAGAATAGTCTTCTCCACAACAGCAGACACTCTAACCCCCATTATTATAATTCCTAACAACCTGATTAATTTGCCACATCGTAATAAGTATATAAGGGGTTATGGGTATGCTAATTTATGTGTGGTTAACTATGGCGAAAAGAGGAGTAAAGTTCACTATATTAATCGAAAAAGACGAGGATTGTTATTACGTGGCCTCAGTAGCAGAACTACCAGGATGTCATACACAGGCTCGCACATTAGACGAGCTCATGGAAAGAATACGTGAGGCAATAACCGCATACCTAGAAGCGGGAGGCAAAAATACAAGACAAGAATGCTCTCTTCCTCACAACATTTCATTCATCAGATGAACTAATCTAGATGACTAGTCTTAGTCATCTAGAACAAGCTAAATGCTTTAATATGTTGAGGAAAGAACTGCTTAAGCTTATCTTTTGATGCATTAAGTAAGTAAGAATAAATAGCTTGATGTTTCTCTCCTAACTTTTGCCATGCCGCTTTTGGATCTCTATATGAACGCAGAATCCTCTCTACATCTTCTTTTGTAAGAACCTCTTTAGAGAGTTCGAGTAAGTGATCTTCTATGGTATGCTTATCGCTATAAGGAGTACTCAAACCGCTTATAACTATCAACATTCTAAATTTGTAGTAGGCATGAGAACAAATATACATTCGAAATCTATTCTCCACTCTGCTTATCTCATATTTCACTACCTCTGATAATTTTCTCTCTATCCGCCTCCATAGTTCCTCTAAGGGATCCCTCTCTTGATCTAATATTATCAGGATATCCTTCACTTTCTTACTCCTAACGATTTTTAACGCCGAGGATATGGCACCAACTCTAAGTCCTTCTAAAGGCTTGAGTATCCCTACAAACTGCTTTCCGTTGAATTTATGGGCAAGAATTAGGCAGACAATAGCATCTGGAACACCATTAGCTATAATTATTACCTTCTCTAATGGCTGGAGGCCAGCCAATGGTATTTTCAATCTTACTGCCCACTTTACCAAATTTCTGCTTAAGCTTGAGCTGATGGGACTTAAATTCCTTAGTATCATATGAGGATGCCCTCACCCACCCTTACATCAATACCTGCCTTCTCTAACTCCTCAACTTCATCCAAGCTAAGATTTCTCGAACGCAATTTCCCCTCACGTAATGAGAGTAAAACTATTTGAGGCTCAAATTCCTCAAGAGCACCTGCAATGAACTTAGCCGCCTCAAGGCTATGAGTTGAAACTACAAGCATAGTGTCGTTCTTAAGAATTTCAGCAAACCAAGAGACGACGTGAGTTAATAACATCGGGTTCATGTGAGATTCTATATCATCTATCAATAACATCCTTGGTTTAAGAAACTCATAGATAAGCATTAAAGTTGTTAAAACTTGAACACCGCTCCCCAAATCACCTAACCTGATCCCGCGAGCATCTTTAGTCCTAACATAGATAGTCTGCGTTCCTCCAATAAAAGGCTCTAGAAGGAGATCATCGTAATCGCCAGCCACACCTTCGGAAATCCTTTTCGCAACTCTGCTAGTCAGTCCTTTACTTCTAAATTCCACCCAGTGATCTTTGAGATATCCCCAGATGAGCTTCATGAGTAAAGGATGAAAATAAAAGGATTCTCCAGTAGCTTCTGAGATAAAGTACCTAGGATTTATAGGCCTAGTGCGTGAGCCTGGCATTAAACGACCGCTCTCTGAATCCCTCTGACCTAAGAGAGCAGAGCCTAGGATAGATTCACTCTTATTACTACTTCCTAAATAGCCAAAGTAAAGGAGTTCGTTATTTTCTTCAACATATACTTCTATTCTATTTCCTCCCCTCTGAAACCAAACCTTAACCTCCTTCGAGAGATCCGTACAAGCAATACCTGCCAGCTTCTCAGTATAATTATGAAGAAGAAATACATATGCCTCAGAACCTAAAGTTGAATGAAGATAACTTAAAACGCTAACTGCCGAATAGCCATATCCCGAACCATAAGCCACATACCGAATAGGATTAGGAGCTAAAAATAGAGCCTCAAGAATAGTAGTCTTACCAGAATTATTACTACCTATTAATATATTCAATCGCTCAAGTTCGAGAGAGCCTTTCCTAATCCCTCTAAAGTTGCTTATCTGTAACCTCAAAGTTTCCCTCCAATTCTATTGACGTTAAAGGCATTAAAAAGCTTATTCTCATAAAGCACGAGCATTAATCAAACATCTTATACAGACGAAAACTAAAAACTCGTAGCACTATTAGCAGGAAGTTGAAAGATCATTCGTTAGCCCTAAGCATTACTAACTTTATATGTATCGCCAGGTAGAAAGATAAGAGCTAGCGATACCTTTACATCAAAGAGCTTAGCCGCTTTTACTCGTATCAATACATAAGATACTTCCTCAATAGTACGCAGGCTCGTATACACTTCGTACTCCCTACTTAATACTTCCTCTACAATATCAGATCTTGGTTTAACGTCGTGAAGGAAGAATATGAAGGCGTTAGCATCTATGTAGATCAAAGAGCCTCTGCCTCCTCCAAAGCCTCC
>JAGGUS010000243.1 GCA_021158375.1 Thermoprotei archaeon | reverse complement strand
CTTTTTCCTCAATGCAAATCGCCTACAGTTGAGATAAGCGGCATACATATGCATAGAGTCAGCGGAATAGATCCCTGGGATGATGCAAGAATTAAAATAAGTATTGTTGGGGTAAAAAAGGGACATAAAGTTTTAGATATATGTACCGGTCTAGGATATACAGCCATAAACGCTAGACTTAGAGGAGCTTATTATGTAATGAGTATAGAGAAAGACGAAAACGTATTGCATTTAGCTCGAGCAAATCCATGGTCGCGTAGGCTATCAGATCCGCAAATAGAAATATTTCTAGAGGATGCAACAGAATTCGTTAAGACGCTAGAGAATAATTCATTTGACATAATAATACATGATCCTCCTAGGTTAAGTAGCAGAACGTCACGGCTATATAGCACAGAGTTCTACAAGGAGCTATACAGAATACTTAGACCTCATGGAAAACTATTTCATTACACAGGAGAGCCAAAAAAGCATAGAGGGATTAACGTAATGAGAAGTATAGCTAGGAGATTGCACGAAGTAGGTTTTATAGTGAAGCCTGAGAGAAAAGCTTTAGGAGTAATAGCAATAAAGTAACATACTGAGGAATACAGCTAGTGTAGGGGAGAGACAATGAAGTCTAGGAAATTATCATTAGTAAGAGAGATCGTCAGAAGGATGGGCTACGTAAGCATAAATTCATTAAGGAGATGGCTAAACTTGTCAAGCGTTAATGATGCTCGAAAATTAGTATATCGCTTAACGAGAATAGATGAGAACTTAGAACCAGTGTATACAGTAACGTTCGAGAAAGAAGGGCCGTTGGCTTCATTCTCTGTAGAAGAAGTCGAGGAGAGCAGGCTTCGTGAAGTATTAAGCCGAAAAATTAGGGATGGGTGGAAGCTAAAGTCAAAATATATATCCGGCATAAAATTTAGAGGCTTTTCGTTAATGTTTGTTTTCTAAAGGAAGTATTTTTAGGAGACTTCTTTAACTTATTTACAAGATGATGAAGACTCGCGTCTCGGAGAAGTGAAGAGGAACCCACGGGCTGATCCACAAATATGAAGAGTACACTTTTTATACACCTCTGCCTAATGAAGCGATGGAGATCAGACATCATACAGAATCATCAATACAAGCATTACTCAGTAGGGCGAGAAGAGAGCTTAAGGTTAGAGAGCATCTTGAAATGCTTGAGAGGTTTCATAAGTACATGAGAACACAAGGCTATTCACTAGACACCATATACGTCCACCTTAACAGGAGCCTCCTCTTCCTAAACTACGTTGAAGCTCTAGGCAAAACAATAGATGAGATAGCACTAGATGAGGTGCAGGATTATCTATCAACAAGAGGGAAGCCTTCTACTGTGAAGCGGTATGTTATAGCTATTAGAGGTCTCGCTAAGACTAATGCGCAATACAAGCCACTCTTCTATCAAGTAGCAAGACACATAAAATATCCCAAAGTTAAACAAAAACTACCACAATTACCAAAACTTGAAGATGTCGAGAAGCTCATTATGAATGCTAGACAGCCCTACAAGACCATTATTGCCATACTTTACGAGGGTGGTTTAAGGCGTTGTGAAGCACTAAATCTTCGCTATGGTGATGTTGAACCATGGGATGTTGGTTATCGAGTATGGATTAGGAAGTCAAAGTCACTACCAAGAGTTGTCTTTATCATAAAATATGCTCACGTGCTTCGTGATTGGTTACTACAACACCGCTCGAAAAATCCCAATGATTGGCTCTTCTACAATACCTATGGAGAGCCCGTTAGACCTAGTGCTTTAACCATGTATTTGAGAAGGCTTGTCAGAAGGCTTGGCTTAAATCCAGATCTACTCCACCCACATAATCTACGCCATTTAAGAGCTACTGAGCTTTACAAGTCTAGGAAGCTCACAGAGCTTGAGCTAATGAAGCTTTTTGGCTGGAAGACTAGGACTATGATTGACGTCTATAGTAAGATTACAATGGATGATGTTGAGGAGAGAATGCGCGAAATCTATGGAGTAAAGGCTAAGCCTGAAGCTTCGGGGAAGAAGGTAATCTGCTCGAATTGTGGTATGGAGGTGCCCGCATCATGGCAGTACTGTCCAAGATGCGGTAAACCATTAAGCGAGAAGGCTGTTGCTGAGAAGATTGTTGAGGGTATGAGGCTTGAGGAGAAGGCTAGGATACTTTTGAAGATGCTTGCTAGAGAGATTCGTAAAGATCCATCGGTTATGACGAAGATTCTAGACGCCTTATATGAGAATAAGCATAAATCTCATAGAGAAGGTGAAGTGGATCATCAGGGAACTTGAGAAATTGTACTTGAGAATTCACGAGCAAAGATATCTTCAGCATACTCGTATCCATAGGAATAATCATTACCAATATGTATTATTTCATGCTCAGGAAAAGCTGCATTCTCTAAGTGTACATTACCAACTACAACATACCCATGTGCTGGACTAAAGATGAACCAAAGCCTAATATGCATACGATCCCACTCATCACGCCCTGTCCTTCTCTCATCAGTGAGTGGATAAGAATAATGAGCGCTAGCTAAGCGCTCATTATCATAGTTGCTTGCATCATAAGAATAATGAGCTACGTAGTGAACTTTAAACTTATGCTTAACCAGCCACTCCTCATATTTATTATTAGATTTTGCTTGAACTATGATTATGTTTAATGTGAGAGCCACTAGCAGTACTAATATTAAGGCATTTATTATACGTGATCTAATATGCAGTCCACTAAGATAATATTTGAGAAATAAAATTTAAATTTTTAACCCCCAAGTTCTAATTAGAGGTTAGAATTGTGATTCCTAAGGATCTGCCCATAAGGTCTTCTTTAAAGAGGCTATCTTTAATCATATTAGTAATGATGGTGCCATGGTTTATAGCATATGTGACGAGTACACCATTCGTTTGCATTACACTTATGGCTTTATTCTGGTTAACACCAATAGGCACAATCTTAATGGCTTTTAGTCTAGCATTGATAGTTGGTATAATCTATGGATGCTTAAGTACAGCACTTAGCGACCCATATTCCCACCTAAAGGCATTTGCCTATGCCCACGGACTATTCACATCAACAACCTCACTACCACTACTATACACACTCATATTTACAGAACAAGTGGATCCAATAAGGTTTCCTGAATTCTTTAGATTTACGATACCATTATGGATAGCATTACCAGTATACTTCTCGTTGTATACAGTATATGCATTACTAGCGTATAGATCCCTTTCGGAGATAATTGGCTATCATTCTAGAAAGCCTTTAAAAGATGTGGTAAGGTATTGGAGGTTAGGTGCTGTATTTTGCTTGCTAACAGCAATAGTCATCATAATTGTCATCATTCGCAACCTACTAAATCCAGAAAAAACGTTCGTTAATCGCGCTATACCCCCTATTTATGTAGTAATCATTCTAACGATAATGGCTATAATCTTATTCATCTTGGGTTTAGATGAACTCTTTTTTGGTGGTAGGTTTAGGAGGATTAGATACCCAATAATAACACCATTGATAGCCCATATGGCTTGGGTGCTTACGCTAGTGCGTGGTCATGGAGGAGTACTTTCACCATCAGGGGTATGGCCATTTATTGTCTTCTCTTCTGCTATGTTTCCACTTCCAGGACTTATAACAATTGCTGGTATAGATCATGTATTAACATTCTCAGTTGCTTCTGCATATTTTTACTACGGGTTTAAGGTTGAGATAGAATATCCCCCTAGTATAATATGGTTTTCTCTTGGCTTTTGGTTATTCTTTGAATTTATTGCATTTTATAAGATGTTAACATTTACATCAGTTAGGGCAAGTATTAGAGAAGTGTTAGACTTCGTATTAGATATTTTGAGGATAAGGTTGATAACTGTTAGGATTAAGGCTAGGGCATTTAGGGATGGTATGCTTGTTATTTATGTAGTAAATGAAAGTTATGAGGATATTACAGATTTCAAGGCCTATCTTATTGGTGTTGATTGGGCTTCCCTTGATAAGCCCTTAATACTTGATCTAAAGCTTGAAGGTAAGGAGGAGGTTGTTAAGATACCTTCTGGCGATAGTGTTATTCTAATTTGTGAGGATTGGAGTTTTAGTAAGCACGTTTATGCTGATAAGGTACTATCCGTTAAGATTACGTACAACGTTGGAGAAAAGGCTATAGAAAAGGTGTACACAATCCCTATAACTTAAAATTAAATCACATGTTTGAAGGTATCTAGAGTACTTGTTAATCCTGCTTTATCGCAGATCTTTCTTAACTCCTCAAAATAGGGCTAGGCTAGATAGTGCCTTCTTATTAGTTGTAAGAATGCTTACACTACTCTATTCGATATGCTTGAGAGTTCCCATAAGCAGTTTTCTTGTAAAGTTCTCTTACACTTTATATTGCTTCTAGCTTGCCTCATGGGAATATTCTATGAGTAGAGGCGGGGTACCCGAAGTAGATGAAATAGAGAGGGTAAAAGAGACTAAAAGAACAAGAAAAGCAAAGACAAGGAAGGAGAGACCTAGAATACCAACAGGTATTGAGAAGCTAGATCAATTCCTACAAGGTGGAATACCGCAAGGATCATGGGTATTCATAGCTGGAGAACCAGGAACTGGTAAGACAATACTATGCCTCCACATAGCATATAGCGCCCTTAAAGAAGGTAATGATGTGATCTACGTTACTACAGAGCAACCATTTAGAGATCTTATTGAGCAGGCTCAGCAATTTGATATAAGCCTACTATCATTCCTCAAAGATACGCTATATGTAGTAGACTTGTTTGAGCTATGGGAGAGTGCTTGGGAAGCTAAGAAGAATGGCCGTGTAAAGGTGGCAGATCCATTAGATCCAGACAATCTCGCTAACTACCTTAGGGGCATATGTCAAGAACAGAGGTTAGAAGCACCACTAGTAGTTATTGATTCTCTATCCGCATTCTGGGTGGACAAGCCGGCAATGGCTAGACGTATTACGTATAGGATGAAGCTTAGATTGGCAAGGCTTAAACCGACGGTAGTAGGGACGTTGCAGTATGCTGTTACTACTGGCTCGAGCTTTGGATTTGGTGCAGAACATATAGCTGATGGTATAATAATGCTCTGGATTGATGATGTACAAAAGACTGGTGAGATTAGGAGGCATGGTGTTATTAAGAAGATGCGCTTAACAAACCACTATCGCAAGGTTTTCGACTATGATATAGTTGAGGGTAAGGGTTTTGTGATTAAATAGAAACTCTTTTTAATATTTTTCCTTCTAGCTTTTTACTAGATTTCCTAGGTAGCTTATACCTTCTTAGTGTGATAATATTTTGTATTTATTTCTGAACATTTTAAATTGTACAGATTACTGATTGAGCGCCCTTTTCTTTAGAAGTAATACTAAGTTTCATTCTAGTAGGAGATCATGCTTTCATAACCCTCTAAGATGTACCTCGTAATACAGCAACAAGTATTAGATAGTGTTTATTAGGAGTGAGAATTAAGGTGAGAAAGATAAAAAACAAAATTAACTTTCATTTACTACATCTATCGGTCTTAATGACTCTATAATCTTCATTAAGTCACCAAGGTTATCGGCACTTATCATGTAACTCCATCCCTTAACATATAGTACGGCTAGTGGACTTCTATACACCTTACCCTCATAATAGGCGGCTGCCCTCTTGTATATAATACCGTAAATGTCATCACTAATCTTTACCGAGATGTAATCACATGATGAGTTCCACTTCTTAATCTGAAGATTAAGCCAGCCAGTAGACATACTACTAGCAGGGTAAATCTCAAAACCAATAGTCCCAGGCTTATAACGATAATCAGTATAATTATCCTTAGAGTATACTAGGATTATTGGGAAGCCCCATTCGCTATCGTTTAAGCCTCTCTTAACCCATATTGCAGAAAGCTTATAGCCATCAGGAAGCCATGCTGGTAGATATAGTGTTAAATTTCGCTTCTCCTCTATTACTTTATTGATTTCTAAGAGCTTTTCAAAACTAATAATCTTACCTCGAAATGGTGCTGGTTTAGTGTAGAGGAGGCGCTCATCTAAGTATTTTAAATATAGGAGAACGCCCGCAGTAGCACTAGCTATCACGAGAATAATTAGTACAATTCCTAATCGTGATTTAATACTTATCCTCATATTAACCACCTCCATAAGCATAGAATTCATGATTAGATACCTCTACTAAATGATATGGATCAACTAAGGAGTCCTCAGGCACATGCCTATTCCAATATGGCCATGATCTTCCATCCCAATAGCTTAGATTCCAGAAGTGAGTACCATTAATACATATGGTTGTTGAAGTCATTTCGGACATCGCCTGCAGATCATGTGATTCGTACGGATATGTTTCTACATCTGTTCGATATACATCAGAAATCTCACCAGATTTTCTAATACCTACGCTCCATACGTATCCTTTAGAAGCAGAGAAATAGCCTGTGATATCATATCTGTATGCCGTGCTAACCTCTGGTTCTATATTGAGTATTGAGCGTCGATATCCTAGTTCATCCCACACCTCTATGTAGAAACTAAAAGTATCAGAAATTAAGCCATTACTCTTTACGTAGCCCACTTGAATCCAGTATTGACGTGTAT
>JAGGUS010000148.1 GCA_021158375.1 Thermoprotei archaeon | reverse complement strand
TTTGTAAAGGTTATTCTGCTTAGCATCCTTCATAATACTTCTATCACCTCTCCTTTTCCTTTCATAGCTATGTACAATGCAACCGAAGCTGGAAGTACTATTATATCGCCTGGCGTCACATCTATCTTCACGTTCCCTAGCTCTATTTTAGGAATACTTTCTGTTACTTTTAACTTTATTGAAGAAGTGAGCCAACTTGCATCAGAAAAGGGATCGAAATCTGTAAGGGTCGATAAGTCAACTTTAGTTACCTTTAATCCAGTCTTTCCATGAAGTGATTCTGGAAACCTTATTAACCTTTTTATATCCGTTGTCACTCTTTCATCAATATTCACAGACTTCTTACTTATGACTTCCTTAACTAACTTAGTTAAAATAGACTTTGGAAGTTTCACTTCAATACTTCCTTCTTCAAGAGCCTTCACTAGTATGTTCCGCTTACTAATTAAGTGTTCCATTTCTCGTGGCGTGAAGGCATTAAGATCTTCATTATCTCTTAATGTCAAGATGAACTCGTATATTCCTCGTGCTATAGTTCCCCGCCATCCGTGTTCGCTCATTTTTGGTAACGGATTTAGTAGTTCTACCTTAACGCCTATACCCTTTATATAATCAACTATCTCACGCCTAGCATCCTGATCTAATTTCTTTGTTCTCTCATCCTCAACATGTATATGGAATCCTCTATGACCTGAGAAATATACCTTTATATCGTTTCTTTTAATTCCTAGATCATCACATATGAATTCCTCGATTAGTCTCATCGTCTCATCTATTGCGACTCTTAAGCATTTATTGCATACCCATACTTCTCTATCTATTCTAGCGCTACCACATCGTGGGCACCTTTCTGGTGGCATGCCTTTACCATGCATGCCACAATCTAAACAGTGCCATGTATCATGTTCCTTCTTGCACTCCGTCGGTATATGATCTACGTCTATATCAAACACTAAATCGGCACCTAACCATCCTTTCTCATCCATATCTCTTGCTTCTGGAACCTTATAATAAGCCGTAGAATAATATAAATGAAGAGGTATATTTTTTACAATATATTGCTTAAAATCTTTAAATGTGGGAAAGGAGAGATGTCTTATCATCGTATCTGGTGAATCAAAAGGTACTAGCGCAAATTCACGTAGTTTGATATTTCCTACTTCATTCTCTTTAGGATTAAAGTATTTCTCATAATATTCCTTAAATATATTTCTTACAATCTCATTTTTCATTCCGCATCTTCCTCCTTGAGCTTAGTTTATAATAACTAAGCGGGTTTCTTATCTTACGACATAGATCGTCTCCTCCTGGACACAGATTAAATGTCTTCATTGTCCTACATGAGGGCGGCAGATATCTCTTTTTTGAACCACGTAAACCAGCTAAATGTTCTACTTGGTATCTAGTTATCTTCTCATTAAAATCTGGAACCCTTCTAAAAAGCTCAATAATATCGTCTATCTCATAACCTATATTTATTAGAAAGGTGGTTAAGGCGAATCGTTCCATATGCGATAAGTTCTCCCCGTTCTTTAGGCTCTCTAACAATACCCTCATGCATGGCGGAAATCTTCCTCCCTTACCAGAAATGCCCTCTTCACCTTTGGGTTGTCGCCTTGACCAAAGCTTAGTAATTTCTTTGACTACGTTAATAAGTGCCTCTGGCGGATTAAATTTGCCTACTGAGACTACCTTATTGTATACATAGTGTCTTACGTATTCTTCTATCAATCTCGCTAATTCCTGCTTCCTTATTAGGACATACCCATTAATCAAAGCCCTATTTACTAACTTCCAGTAAGGATCGTTTGGTGGAGGTACAGACAGATAGTCACAGAAATGTATAGCAAAAGTGTAGAGCTCATTTCCAACTATATGCTCTATCTTTCGAACGTCCCAAGATAAGCTCTTAGCTATTTCTAATAGCTTAGTGTCGCTCTCTTTTTTCAGCTCAGCTCCTACTCGTCTCGCTTCAGCTATTGCAAAGCGCATTGATAACCTCTTATCATTAATGTAAGCTAAAATAGCTATTGCCACCGAATAAGATAGTATCTCGACATCTATATCGTTAATTTCTCCTTCAACTATACCTCTCATTATTGCACTACGTATCCTTTGATATGCCTTTTTAAGAATGGGTTTAAAGTACTCCTTATCTAAATCCTTAAGAGTAAATCCTTTTAAGGCTATATACTCCTGAGCTTTAGGGACAAAAGGGATATTTTGCAAGATCTTCAAGCGTAATCATTAGAGAACCCAGAGTAGGTTCTAAGAAAACCTACTTATTACTAACGCTTAGCTTCTCTCAATATTATTTATAGTTCACTCCATTCTAGGCGCTAAGTAGAAAGTAAGCCTCCCTCCGCCAGGTAAGTCATAAGTCATTATTAATGGTTTATTGCTTGCATACTCCAAGGTTACTATATCTGCAATAGCTGAGGTCTTGCTCATATCTGTTAAGTAATCAAGACTATACGAGGCTATGGCTGGCTCCTTCACATCGAGTTCTATTAAGCTACCAAGTTCTTGTGAGAAATCGACCTCTACATTTCCTCTATCGCTTGATGCCTTTATTACAAATCTTTCTTCGTTTGCTTCAAATCTAACATAATCACTTACTATGGACGCATCCTTAAGTGCATCTGCAACAGCATCACTAAGTACCTTAACGTGAGCTGTTATGGGGATTTTAGGCGTTGGTAATTGCTGTGAACCTAAATCTAATAGCGGTAGTACAAAGGTTCTAACAGCGTGTCCTTTGAACCTTATATTCAACTTCTTCTCATCTCCAACTTCCAACTCGAACTTATCCTTAGCTCTTCCTCTTCTCATGATTTTTTTAAGTTCATCAAAGTTTACTCCAATTCTTATTTCCTCTTCCGTGCATTCATATTCTTCAAATGCCTCTGCTGGTATCTCCAGATCAGCCATTGCTATCCTTGATGGATCTAAAGCTCTTAATGTGAGTGCTTGAGGAGTTGCTATGAATGTCGCCTCATCTATTAATCTTGACAACGTATCCACTAAATATTTCCATGTCTTTGCATCAGCGAAGACTAATCTAAGGCCCATATTCTCGCTCCAATAGGCTATTACTCTTCAAGTTTATTAAAATATATCGCACATGCATTTAATCGTACTCTCGCCAGACATAGCCGCATCTGGCACATTTAAAGAATCTAGTTGATGGTTCATCAGCTGCCCTGGTCTGAACCATCCAGAAATAGGCTCTATTATACCCACATTTAGGGCATTTAGCCTTTACAGTTGCCTTAAGATTTACCTTCTTACCCTCTATTACAACTATACCTCTTTCTTGAGGACTATGTTGAACTTTATGTGATATAATTAGCTTATTGTTTTGCCCTTCTGGCTCCTTCTCATAACCACATCCAGTACACTTAAGAATGACCTTCCCGTTCTTCCTTATAGGTACCATGAGTTTTCCACAGCGTGGACAGAACTCCATGATAATCTACCTTCCTCAGTAACTTAATGCAATATACTAACAAGGGATTAAATAAACGTTAGGCCTAATAAATAAGATGTCAAGATAATCCTTCCCCTAGAATAGAGGACAGACTTAAGTATCCCCACCTTACCTTATACTTGAACAGTACATGTGAGAACTATGAACTATCTATATGCTGCTCCTCATGATCAAGATCAAGGCAAACGTAGGCGATCCTTAAGAGATTTAATAAAAGAGGCTTGGCACTCCTCAGCCCATGTTCATATAGGAAAGAGAGGTATTACTGATGAGGTGATCATAGAGATAAAGAGAAGGCTCAAAAAACAAAAAGTATTGAAAATTAGGATACTCCCAAGCTGTGTCAAAGTATTAAATCTTGATCGTCGTGAAATAGCACAGATTGTAGCAAAGCGTTGTAACGCACATCTCGCTGGGGTTCGTGGATATACGTTCGTTATCTATAAACGTTAGTTCATCATCTCTTAACTTATAAGTTTCAAATTAAAATAGGAGCAAAGAATTAATTAGACTGTTTAATGTATTAAGGGGAAGGTGGACACTATTGGTTACAGTATATGATGTTCCTCCAGACAGGCTAATATCTGCACTAGCAGAGTATCTAAAAAAGAATGTACCTGAAGTTAATCCACCACCCTGGGCTATGTTTGTAAAGACTGCAGGCCCTGCGAGGTTAAGGCCTCCTGACAATCCTGGTTGGTGGTACATACGAGCGGCCTCTATACTTAGAAAGCTCTATATACATGGCCCTGTAGGAATTGAGAGATTGAGGACAGCATATGGTGGACGGGTCAGAGGAAAGGTGAAACCAGAGATATTTAAAAAGGGAAGTGGTGCCATTATAAGGAAGATATTACAGCAACTAGAAAAGGCAGGTCTAGTATATAAGGTGAAAGATAAAAATGGCGTGATAAAAGGTAGAGCGTTAACTCCTGAGGGGAGAAGCTTATTAGATACGATAGCTACTAAAGTCTTCAGGGAGGTATGCAAAGAAGTACCCGAATTAAAAAAGTATGCTGTACCTTAGGTGAAAATCCATGTCTGTAGATAATTATGAAGTTAACGATGCAGAGCTTGAGGAAATAAGACGAAGGAAGCTACTTGAATATCAGCGTAGACTACTAGAGGAGGCTAAACGTCAGGAAATGCTAAGGGAGTTAGCAGCTAAAAGAGAGGCGCTATTGAGGAAAATACTAACACCTGAAGCAAGAAGTAGATTATCTAATATAAAGATAGTCAGGCCCGAGATTGCTACTCAATTAGAAAATGAGTTAATTCGCCTTGCGCAAAGCGGTCAAATTCCAATTCCTATCACAGATGAACAACTTAAAAGGATCCTCTTAATGATAGATAAGCAAAGTAGGCGCGAGATAAGGATAAGGAGGCTGTGAGAGTATGGCTAAGGGTAAGCCCTTAGGCAAGAAGCTTCGTCTTGCTCATGCTCTTAAGCAAAATAGACGCCCGCCAATATGGGTCTTGATGAGAACTATGGGTAGGTTTAGAACCCATCCTAAACTTAGGAATTGGCGACGAAAAAGATTAAAGGCTTAGGTGAGACAATATGTCTCCTAAGGAAGATGAGGAGAGAGGGAAGGTTGTACTCGAAAGAGAGTACGTAATACCGCTTAGGAAAGTATATGAAGTCCCAAGAACTAAAAGAGCAAGTAGAGCTATTAGGCTCCTCAGGGAGATAATAGAGCGTCATGTAAAAGCCGAGGAGGTCATAATATCCCCTGAGGTTAATAAGTATATATGGAGTAGGGGAAGGGAGAAGCCACCTAGGCGTGTAGCTGTAAAAGTTAAGAAATACGAAGATAATACCGCTGTTGTAGAACTTCTAAAGTAGACGATCTCGGTGAGCTCTTGTGGTCTTAGCGACAGCTTCTATATTTGGTACTCCAAATGTAGGTGTATACGTTGTCGCTAACGATGAGGTAGCTCTGGCTCCTGCAAACGCTCCTGAGAAATTTATAAAAATGATAATTGAAATTTTGGACGTTAATGATGTTATTAAATGTAGCATAGGTGGTCTCTCAATAATAGGCGTATTGACTGTTATGAATAATCATGGAATACTTTTACCTAAGATCATTTTAGATCATGAGCTGACGATAATTAGAAAAGAACTTAAAGGATCATTAGAAGTGGCGGTAGTTCAAGATACTAAATATACTGCATTGGGCAACCTCATATTAGTAAACAATCATGCTGCGCTTGCTTATGATCATTTAGAGGGTAAAGTTTTAAAGATAATTGAAGACGTCTTAGATGTCGAAGTAATGCGTGGTAATATCTCTGATGATATAACTCTGGTAGGATCCGCTGGAGTTATTAATGATAATGGTCTATTATTACATCCTAGTGCCCCTGAATCTAAAATTCGTGAGCTTATGGAATTCTTTAAAGTCTCTCAGGCTGACGTAGGTACTATAAATAGAGGAGTACCTTTTTTAAGAACAGGTATTGTAACAAACAATAAAGGAGCGATAGTTGGTGAGGAAAGTACTGGCCCTGAATTAATGCATATTGGGAGAGTATTAGGGGTGAGTTAAGGTGAGTGAGGTGAAAATTTATAGAGTTACGGGAAAAATGAGAATAGGCGATACATGGCAGAAGTTCACTATGGAAATCAGAGCACTAAAGAAAGAACATGCATTAGAAAAGGTATATTCTGATCTAGGCAGTAGACATAAGCTTAAGAGGGTGCATATACGTATTGAAAAAGTAGAGGAAATCTCTCCAGATGAGGTAACACGCCCTCATATAATCCAATTACTGAGGTTGATATCATGACAGAGAAAACTCCTTCCATAGATCAGAGAGAGCTACAGCGTCTCGTACTTGAATACCAATACTTAAGGCAAGTGCTTAATACTATATCCCAGCAACTAGAGATACTTAATACTACTCGTCTTGACTTACTTAAAACTAAGATGACCTTAGACGGGATAAGTGTTGCGAATAAGAATGCAGAAGCACTAGTGCCTATAGGCGCTGGTGTGCATCTTTATGTTATGCTTCGTAATGTCGAACGTGTACTCCTTAATATTGGCCATAGATATTTTATGGAGTACGATATCAAAAAAGCTCGTGAATATATCGATAAGCGATTAAAAGAAGTAGATGAGACTTTGAAAAAATTGCAGGAGGAAAGCGCTAATGTAAACAAAAGGCTTACAGAGATCGCTCCCATTCTACAAAAGTATCTTAGGAGCTCAGGGTAGGCAACCATGTTCAATAAGCTCAAGAATGCCATTGAGGGACTGGTAGAAAAACTAACTACTATTGAATTGAATGAGAAGCTCATTAGCTCATACTTAGATGAATTGTTTTTAAAACTAGTAGAAAGTGATGTTGCTGTTGACGTGGCTGAGTATATAGTTGAAGAGTTGAAGAGGAGACTGAAAGGAAGAAGGGTTCCTAGAAATAAAATCGCCGTACGTGCGATCATAGAAGATGCCATTTTCTCTGTTCTTATGAGTCTATTTCCTAAAAAAGAGAAAGTACCAGATCTTTTGGCTCTGGTGAAGAAGAAAGTCAGTTCTGGAGCGGGTCCTTTTATAGTACTCTTCCTAGGACCTAATGGTCATGGGAAGACTACTACTCTCGCTAAGATAGCGTATTTACTTAAAGGGAAAGGCTTTAAGGTAGTTTTAGCATGTAGTGATACTTTTAGAGCTGGCGCTGAAGA
>JAGGUS010000288.1 GCA_021158375.1 Thermoprotei archaeon | reverse complement strand
CGATAATTACATCACGCTTAAGTAAGGGAGTTATTACATTAGAGACATGCCATGCCCTATCAAGAGCGAAGAGAAGAGCTCTCTCCCAACGCCAGCTCTCACTCATTATGCGTCTCAACAGAAACCTAATTAACTTACCATAGGGTCCATTAGTCGGCTCATAAGTATATACAGCATCGTAACCCTTAGCAACAAGAAGAGAAGTGAGCATACGTGCCATAGGTGTCTTTCCAACGCACTCTATACCTTCAACAGCAATTAATAAACCCTTCGCACTCCTCATGGATTCACCGGATTTACATTAATATATACGGCGATTAAGATATAAGTTACATTAACTAATGACTATTATGTAGATGATGAAAATTCCTTTAACGGACTTTATGAAGAGCGACGGACGGCCTGATACAAGCATCCTAAATTTTATTACTACACTATATATCATATAACATATACTATTTTAACTACATATAGAACCTCCTCCTTACGTCCGTATGTTTGAAGGACTATGTCTCCATAGTTTAATTTGCCCTCTCTAACAAGTTTTTCGTATAAGAGCTTAAGTCCCTGTTCATAGTCGTAATCCTGTTCGGGACTTCCAATCACGACGGTTTCTATGCCATAGTATATGGCTAACTTTCGTGCGAGAGATGGTTTATTAGTTCCAGCTATTATTGTCACTTTTGGACGTAACCTTGAAAGTCTTGAAGGCATTAACCCGGTTTTAGTGTACACAATAACTTTTGAATTTAAACTTTCAGCCATTAGAACTAGTCCCCTTGCGAATTTATCTCTTATACTTAATGCTTCATCTTGACGAAATGAGATCAATTTCCTTTCTCTTTCAGTCCAATACTCTGCTTTTAAAATTATTCTTTTTAACCATTTAACAGCCTCTATGGGATATTTGCCCATCGCTGTTTCCTCCGTAAGGAGAAGAGCATCAACGTAGTCTTTAACAGCGTTCATTACATCAACTACTTCGCTTCTTGTAGGTTGAGGATTCATTACCATGGACTCCAAGAGTTGTGTAGCGACAATAACGGGCTTACCCCTTTTAAGAGCTTCATGAACTATCCTTTCCTGAAGCATGGGTATATCTTCTAAGTTATAATGCATACCTAAATCTCCTCTTGCTACGATACAGGCATCAGCTTCATGAAGTATTGAAGATAAATTATGAAGAGCTTTACGGGTCTCTATCTTAGCTATGATGCCTATATCCGTACGTTTTCGTTTCTCTAGGAGCTCCCTTAACGTAGTTATATCTCTTGGTGTTCTAACGTAACTTAATGCAAGATACGTAAAATCCCTTGAAATAGCGTACTCAACGCACTCTATATCGTATTGAGTTAAAACTGGTAGGTCTAGATCCTTACCAGATATTATTAGGGTCTTCCTTGGAGAAATAGTTCCATCATTTAATGCGAGTAAGATTGCCTCATCACCGCCTATATCGTATACATGAAACCTTAATTTACCATCATCTAGTAGCACTAGATCTCCTGAATCGAGAATCTCAAAGACGCGTCTATTGTTAACTGGAATTACATTCTCCTCATCAGTCTTTTCGCCTAGTATAAGTTTTACTTTATCTCCTTTAGTAACATTAAATGGTTTTAAATTGCCGATACGTATCTGAGGACCTCTAAGATCACCGATTATAGCTATATTAACATTGCATTCCTCTTCAGCCTCACGTATGAGCTTAACATAGTTATCCCATACATTAGGATTACCATGGCTAAAATTTATTCTAAAGCCGGATACTCCTTCCCTTATAAACGCCTTAATGACTTCAAAATTTGCTGAAGACGGCCCTACTGTAATGAGTATCTTAGTTTTCATCAATATATGTAGATATTCCAAAATCATAAATCTTTACATTTCTATTTAAAATGTGAAGTCCAGTTATCCTTTTATCCTTCTTGCCAGTATTTCTCAAATACGTCAACTAAGAGCCTAACTAGGCCTGCATTCTCAGTATAATTTGGTCTATATATGTATCCTACGCCTGATGTAGGCTTTGAAGCCCATATAATGAAAACAGCAACTCTCTTGTCAACTACAGTACATCTTATGGGGTACCATCCTGCAGGGTGGCTCTTCACTTCTACACCTATTCTTCTAAGAGCATTTACGGTTTTCTCAGTTAAGGGCGATATATTCATTAGTACTCTAACTCTAACCCCCCTCTTCACTGCATCCTCCAATACATCCATTATTCTTTTAGCCCAACCAAAAGTGTGGCTCATTATAAGTACTTCTTCCTTTGCCTCACTTATTATCTCTCTTGATTTAGCCTCTGCCTCATTTAGGTTTGATAACACTAGTAAAAGCTCCTCAGGGCTTATTCTATACCTTACATGTAAATATTTAGGCTCGATCATTTGTTTAAATTCCTCACATGTTAGTTTAAGCCTTTTGAACTCTTCTTCTATCTCTTTCCTCTTACTCTCTAGGAATCTATCTAATGCCTCATTAGGATCAACCAAGAAGTATTTTTTAGGCCGACCCATAGTCACGTCTACGAATCCTTTTCTTACTAATTCATCTAGGACTGTATATACCCTAGGAAGAGGTACGCCTGATGTCTTACTCAGTTCATCTGCAGTAGCCTCGCCTAAATCGAGAAGTGCTACATATACTGAAGCTTCATAATCAGAGAAACCTAGTTCCTTTAACTTAATGATGAGGTTCTCCTTCATCTCACGTCCCATAGCTCCTCAAAAGTAATATTCTTAAAACCATTATTAAGTCTTCTAAAGTTAAGGTATGGTATTGGATAGAGCTAAATTCCTTCTCCTATATGTCTTATAGGGAAGGGAAAATAATGCCAGTATTAGGAGATGAATTACTAAAGGAACTAGTATTGAAAGGAATGATAGTTCAGTCCTTCATAGATCTAGCATTCCAGCTTCAGCCAGCAGGCATAGATCTAACGTTGAGAAGCATAAGCAGGTTTCTGAGTAAAGGAGTGCTAGATTTCACTAATGAGAAGAGAAGGTTAGCAGAAGTAGAGGAGATACCGTTCTCAAAGGATGGATATATTGATTTGCCTCCTGGAGCCTACAGGATAACCTTTAATGAAGTGATCGTAGTCCCTAGAGACTGTGTAGGCATCGCACTTCCTCGATCTAGCTTAATAAGATCTGGTGCCACAATAATAACTGCACTGTGGGATCCTGGATACCGAGGTCGTTCACAAGGCCTATTAGTAGTCTTTAATAATAATGGAATAAGGCTTTATAAGAACGCCAGAATAGCACAGATAATATTTATCAAAGCAGAGAAAGTAGGGAGTTCGTATAGTGGATCATATCAAAACGAGAATATATAACTCGAATAATTTAATATTTTAGTGAGAATATGAAGCTAAGGAGAGAGGAGCTCCTTAAGATGATAGAACATACAGTACTCAAGCCAAACGCCACTTATAGTGATGTAGAGCAATATTGTAGAGATGCATTAAGATATGGATTTGGAGCAGTTTACGTAAGTCCGTGTTATGTCAAATTAGCACGATCAATTATAAGTGATAGAGAGATAAGCGTTGGAACTGTTGTGAGCTTTCCGTTGGGATTCGATAAAACTGATGTTAAAGTGTATGAAGCAGAAAAGGCCTTAGAAGATGGAGCTAATACTATAGATATGGTGATGAATATAAATATGTTTAAAAGTGGTGACTTAGACTACGTGTTAGACGATATAAAGGCTGTAGTAGAAAGAGTAAAAGAGATATCAAGAGATGTGCCAGTAAAAGTAATAATAGAGACAGGATTCCTTACAGAACAGGAGATCTCAAAAGCAACAGAAATAGTCGTTAAAGCTGGTGCAGATTATGTAAAGACATGTACAGGATTTGGACCAAGGGGTGTAACAATAAGGGACATAATGATAATAAGGAGGACGTTAGAGCATATGGGGGTCTACGGGAAAGTAAAGATAAAAGCTGCAGGAGGAATTAGAACTCTTACTCAGATGCTCTCCTTAGTCAAAGCAGGAGCTTCAAAAATAGGGACTAGTACTGGTGTAAATATAGCCCAGGAGATGAGGAAGCCTTACTTTGAGATATGAGAGTTATCTTTTCTTCATGAAGTAACCATTAAGGACGACCACATTAGGTATCCTTAAAATATCCCTAATAACTTCTTCCACATTATTATAGCTAAGGATAGAAGCCATTTCTTCACGAGTAAGCGGGAAATTGTCCAAAGTACTTATGATGGCATTTTTTCCTTCGTCTAAACTCAAATTTATAGTACTTAACGGAGAGAAGCCCCTAATCTTCACTCTATGCCATCCTAAATAGTCTGCAAATATCCTACCAATTTCAATTAGCTCGCCTATAGCAAGCTTCTGAGCATTAGAAAAACCGGGAAACGATTGTAACAGTACACCATCAGGAGCTATGTCTATTATGGTCTCTATAAGCTTTCGTAATTCAGTGCTATCGGAATTAAGCTTATTAGACGACGTTCGAATTATGTTAACTTCAATAAAGATAGGAATCTCTTGTGATAAAGTTATCATACTGGACTTTATCACATCGGGTGATAATTTTACACTTGGCTTATTAATTGAAGTAATGGTTTCAGGCGTTATAGCATCTAGTTTCACTATAATGCGATCTACTGAGCTAAGTATATCCTTAGGTATGTGAAGAGTACATATCGATATATATGTAGTCCTAAGAATCACCTTTAGGCTGAAGATATCTCTTATGTAATTTAGCATAAAGGATAACCTGTCACACAACAGAGGATCGCCATGACCACTAATGAGTAACGATTTCGTTAATGTAGAGAACTTATCGTAAGAATTCTCGAGCTCCTTTATTATCTCATTTAAATTGGGAGAGCAATCAGCTCTAGTAACAGGATAAGGACAGTAGATGCAATCAAGAGGGCAAATTCGTTTATCTCCTATTACGTTTAGACCAATACATAAACCGAAAGCCCAATGTTGAAAGGGACCATATACGAACATATAGATCACCTAACTACGACATAACTTTACTAATAAGCGTATATTCTCGCTTTTGATAGTTTTAGTATAGGCGCGTATTCGCTCACTGGTAGCCCCTTCTCAAAGGAGGGCCTTGGCAAGAGATACTTACCTATGGCAGTTATTGATAACAATAGTCGTTGAGCATTCCCCCTCAAGATGAGAGGCCCCCTTATATAATCTTTAATCTCGCCTTTCTCTATGTATGCTCCATTTTCAGCTTCAAGCACTATAGCTCCATTTTCATAGCGCCTTCCGATAATTATTCCTTGAAGTAATATGCCACGTCTAGTTTCTTCAATTATCTCATTTGGCCTCCAATCTCCAGGCTTTACTACTAAATTACTCATAAGGGAGAAGGGCACGTTCGTCCAGCCTCTACCATTACCAGAAGGCTCGACATTAAAATAAGCAGCACTACTCCTAGTGTTGATGAAAGATACTACATTACCGTTCTCTACGAGTACTTTACGTCTTGCTCTCACACCTTCATCGTCATAAAGATAGCTACCAAAACCGCCTACTATCGTCGGATCGTCATAGATAGTAAGTTCTTCAGAGGCTATTTTAATGCCAATAGGTAAGCGTTTTGTATTTTGTAGCATATAATTATCTGCCTGAAGAGCATGACCCAAGGACTCATGAATAAAGGCAGCTGCTAAATCGTAGTCGAGGACTACATCAAATTTACTACCACTTAAAAGAGGGTTTAATGCCTTGCCTTTATGGGCTACATACACCCGTTCGCTTAAATGTTTGGTCACCCACTCGTATGCACCATCTCTTATAAGTTCCAGACCTCCTTTAAAGCCCATTACAGTACTCACTTGTCCTCCCATAGTGGTAGTATACATTGTGATCATGATCAACGGATAGGTTTCGGATATAGCTGATCCATTAATATCCCAGTAGCTCCTTTTTATAAGCCAGAAGTCTAGTATTATTTCTGATAGCTTTAATCCAGGAACCTCCAGTCTAGCCTTAATATCGGATAATAGGGAGAACATTTCAGTATCATCCACATCCATTGGAGATATCTTAATCGGATATACGTAACTCGTCGATACGGTAGGAGCATCAGCATATCCCGTTATAGCAACATCCCTATTCTTAGAAGAGATCTTACATGAGAGCAATGCTTTATCCATTAAGCTTTTAAAATCTATATTCGCCCCTCTCTTGTACGCAACACCCCAAACACCTTTATCGAGCACCCTAAGACATGCAGATGAATTATGTTCAATATTCTTCTCTGCAGAGAAACCGCGAATAGCCCATGAATAGTATTCCTCTCGAAGCTGTACAAGACTAGCGAACGTCACACCTTTTCGATCAAGTGCATTAAGCAACTCATGTTCATCCATCGAGATTATGAATAGAAGGCGACACTTAAATCTCTTCGTGCCTTATCTTGAGTAGATCTTCTACTTGCGGGAACCTGGGCGCTCTCCACCTGTAACGTCCGAAGTCATAT
>JAGGUS010000166.1 GCA_021158375.1 Thermoprotei archaeon | reverse complement strand
CCGATAAAAAGCTATATAATGCTGTTAAAGTGCTTGTACTGATATCCTAGGGTATCTTTATTCGGAACTCGCAGTACGGATCGCCCATGGCAATGCATCTGGTTTCCTCAATATGAACTTCCTTTTTCAAAATGGTGCTTAATAGTCCCGCTATGTACCCCTTTATGAAGAAGCACAACGGTCTTTCTGATTTCTTCGCTATTACTAGAGATTCAAAGGAGTCGTAGAGATGTACTATAATCTCAGAACTGCTGAATTTAATTAACTTCGGAATTCCCCATCCATGAGCTAGTAATATGTTTAATACCTCAGAGATAGTATCCTGATCGATAGTCCATATGTGTTCTACGAAGATTTCAGCATCTTTAGAGCCTAGAAGTTTGCCTTGGTAGAACATAAAGCTCATACCCGCATCGCTCATCTCTTCATACATTGTCCTTATAAGGTTGCTAAATGAATTCCTATTTAGTAATACTATTGATATTGCACCCCTGCCAGTTGTTATAGGATAGCCTATTCTGCTAACTATAAATGAGTTGACAGATTTCTTCCTTACCACTATTTTCTCTATAAATTCTAGTTGCTTAAGTTCATTTATCAGACTATTTATGCTTACATCACTATTACTCATGTCTATAAATGCTAGGAGGAATCTTTTGTCCTTCTCAGAAGAGAAATTCAAGGCCAATATCCGGACGTTATGTTTGGCTAATATGCCTGATATTTTAGCGAGGACGCCTGGTTCAGGCATTATTCTTGCCCTTATAGCTATTTCAACTATATCCTGATTCTCCACAGGAAGTAAATAACATACTAAGTCCTTGGGTAACATAAAGCTTCATCTTACAATACATAAAAGTATTATTTTAAGTTAATGTTGCTTCGTATAATTGAGCATGTCTGAACAGTATCCTTGTTTATTATTTCTGTTCTATAAAGCGTACCAACTCTCTGAGAAAGAGACCTACATCGCTGTTGACACATATAGTCTGTTGCGAGCCCCTATCGTGAATTTTTATTAGTACTGCGGGGTTTATATCAACGGCTATTAGAGGTACATCATAGGGCAACATATTTGCTACACCGATTACCAAAAGGGCGCTAGCAAGACCTAATACTAGGTCTACACCTTTCTTTATCTCCTCTCTGATAACATCTTGAGCTTTTATCATATCGGTTATAGTATCGTTTAAAGGACCATCATCCCTTATAGAGCCGACTATTATGTATTTAACATTGTTTCTTACACATTCGTACATAATGCCATCCTTTATTAGCCCCATTTTAACAGCATTCGCTATCGAACCGCATGAATTCACCTTATTTATAGTCCATATATGATGTGCATGATGTATATAGCGACCATCCTTTAGAGAGAGGCCAAGTGATGTTCCGTAAATGGAGGCTTCCATATCATGTACTGCTAAACCATTGCCCGTTATGAGTACATCAACGAATCCCTCTCTTATAAGCGTGGCAAGAGCTTCTCTTCCTCCTGCATGAACTACTGCAGGGCCCGCTACTACAAATATCCTACCTCCTCTCTCCTTAATTGATTTCATCATACTCGAGGTTTCCTTAGCGATAAGCCATGCTTGCTTCTCAGGAGATATTGGACTAACCATAAACTTTAATTCTCCTTCTTCAATTACTCCTTCATCACCTACTACTATTAGATCTCCCTTTTTCACGTTCCTCGGTTCAACACATAATGCCTCTCCCTTCTTGGGATCGACTACTATGCAACAGTCCATTCTAATGTTCTTAACTGGAATCAACTTACCGTTAAGTAGGATTTTAGTTCGCCTATTGCTAGTTACGAAGAAACCATCAGGGAGAATTCCATCGCTAGGTGCTGGTACTAATTTTACGCCATCCATAGTGTCCACCCATGCATATTCTTAAGAGCTATGCTTCATGAATTTGATTGCTAATTTTTCAGATATTAAAGCCATATCGCTTATCCTAACTTTATCAAAACCGGCTATAGCGCTCTTTATCCTATCATTAAGAGGTGCTTTTAGATCCTTAGGAATAGCATTGTATCCGAGCATAACCCCGTATATTGAGCCGACGGTAGCACCATTGCAGTCGGTATCCCACCCACCCATTACTGTTATTGTAACGGCTTTAGTGAAGTCCATTTCGCCCCAAAGGAGTCCGATGACTACTAATACGGCGTTATTAATTGTATGTACAGGACTATAGATACCGTATCGTTGTATAGCATTATTTATAGCTTCTTCCCAGCTAATCCCATTATGCCACCACTTAATTACCTGAGATATTGCCTCATATAATCGAGAAGTCTTCGGTATTTCCGAAAGACCTATTTTAACTATTTCCTCTGGATCTTTAAGAACGAAAGCAGAGGATATCATTGCGCTCACAAACATTTCACCGTATATGCCATTCTTGGTATGTGAGAGCCTTGCGTCTTTATAGGCTAGTTCGGCTGCTCTTTCAGGGTTGCCAGGAAGCACATATCCCCATGCGTCAGCTCTTATCTGTGCTCCAATCCATTCCCTATACGGATTTAAGTATATCGCGGTCATAGGAGGCTTTAATCCCATAATTAGATTTCTATAAGCAGCTCTTTCAGCAGTATACACCATATTATAGGGTAGCTTCGAAAGCCAGTACTTGCCTATATCATATGTCGTGAAGTCAAGCCCCAATTCATAAAGGATTAAGGTGTTCATTATGGTATAGTCTATATCGTCATCTCTTTCAACTTGAGATATGTTACCTCTAGTTAAGGATAATCGTTTTGTTAATTCATTCTCGGTGAAGAATTGAGCAGGAAAATATCCTCTCAATGGGTATTCTGAGATCTTCTTTAGCCTTCTAGCTATCTCCTCTTTACTCCATCCTTCTACTGGCTTTCCTATCATGCATCCGATACATCTTCCGATCCAGCCCCCAAGGATTTTATCATGTAGAGTTCTTCTATCTAGTTTTACTTCAAGTCTTCTAGGACCACTATCCCTAAGGGAACGTATTTGCTCAAAGCTGGATGGTTCTACGAAAGGGTAATCTGGACGTATAGGAGCCATATTTCTAATCCTGTTGTAAAATTCTATGAGGGCGTATGGGTTGTCACTTAACCTATTGAATTCTTCTTCGAAATCCTGTACATCACGTCCTTCTTCCTTTAATTGACGTATTTCATCCCTAACTAACGCTCGGAGTTCTTCCACATTGAAGGGTATATACATGATATCACATGGTTCTATTAAGTCCAAGTGATATATAGTAATTACTATGGCGGTCATAAGGTAGGATAAGGTTAATATTGTATATACTTGCTCTTATCTAAGGGAGCATATGAGGAGAATATATGCTATAGGAGTAGATCTAGGTGCAACTAACATAAGGGTTGCATTAGGAGATGCCAATGGTAGAATAATTAAGAAAATACAAGAGGCTACCACTAGGGAGAGAAATAGGTATGCTCTAAGCAACCAGATAACATCTATGATAAAGAGATTAGTAACTCCAGAAGAGATGAAAAAGGTTAGAGGAATAGGCATAGGTTCTATAGGGCCGCTAGACATAAAGGAGGGAAAGATACTTTTAGCACCAAATCTTAATTTGCGTGATATACCCTTAGCTAAACCGATATCTGAGGAATTTAATAGACCAGTATACGTTCTTAATGATTGTGTGGCTGCTGTTGTTGGAGAAAAGACTTTTGGTGCTGGAAAGGGTATAGACAATTTAGTATACGTTACTATAAGCACTGGGATAGGGTGTGGTGTGTACGTAAATGGCCATCTTCTCTTAGGCAAGGATGGAAATGCTCATGAAGTAGGACATATAGTCATAGACTACGAAGGAAGACTAGTATGCGGTTGTGGTAAGAAAGGTCATTGGGAAGCATATTGTTCTGGAAGGAACATACCTAGATTCGCTAAGCTAATACTTGAGAAAATGCCAGAAAGTGAAATCAGAAGGAGTGAGCTCTTCTCTAGTAAACCTATAGAGGAGATAACTTCAAAGGATATTTATGATGCTGCTAAAAGAGGCGATCCAGTTGCCCTTAAGGTAGTTGAAGAAGTAGGTAGGCTTAATGCAATAGGCATAGCCAATATAATCAATGCGTATGACCCTACGTTAATAACACTTGGTGGAAGTGTAACGCTCTATAATGAAGAGCTAGTATTGACTCCCATTAAGAAGTATATAGGGGATTATGTCGTAAACAGGATACCCAAAATAATGATTACCCCGCTGAGGGAGAACGTCGTACTATATGGCGCTATAGCAATGGTATTTAATCCACCACCTATACCATCGCCTTAAAGTCCGAGCTCCTCATGTATTTCCTTTAGCGCAATTAATCCGAGTTCTAAGAATTCTTCTAATGTTAATCCAAGTTCCTCACAAAGACGTATTCTATCCCTACTGACACCCCTTGCAAAATCCTTTTGCTTAAATTTCCGCTTTAAGGAGGAGAGTTTTATTTCGTCTATTCGTTTATGTGGCATTACTAAAGCAGTTGCCACTATAAGCCCTGCGAGGTGATCTGCGGCTTTAAGTGCCTTAGCAAGTTTGGTTTCGCATTTAAACCCAGTTAATTCATTGTGAGCCTTTATAGCATCTATGGCCTCGGGGGGTAATTTGCCCTCTAGAATTTCTGCAGCCTTAAGGCCATGTTGCTCCATATCACCTTTAACTATATCATAATCTACATCATGCAAAAGCCCTGTTAATCCCCAGAGCTCTTCATCTTCACCCAGCCTTTTAGCAAGATGTCTCATTATCGCTTCAACAGCTAGCATATGTTTTATCAATTTGTCATTACGTACTTTTTCTTTAAGCAACTTAAGGGCCTCATCTCTAGTTATCAAGGAAGTATCACCATATAAAATGAGGATAAAAGAAGTAATTTAAGCGTTAAAAAATGGAGCTTATGTTAAAGGTAATCTAACGGGCTTTCCAGTGGATATTGATTCATACGCAGCAAGCATTATTTCTGAAGCTTGACGACCATCGAATGCCGTCGCCCTTGGCTCTCTATCACTAGTTATAGCCTCAGCGAAGTCTCCTATCATAATGAAATCTACATCGGGACCCCAGTATATGTACTCAAGCTTACCTCTAGTCCATGAAGCTAGAGATATCTGCTGATTAAATGACTCAAGCTCTATAACTCCTCCAGTACCTAATATGTATAGATTTACATCGCCCCATGTTGGATATACTCCTTCAGGTCTGCTCCAGCTACAGTCTATTGATGCTTGTACACCATTCCTAAACTTTATCAGTATTAAAGCATTATCCTCGACTTCTAAGTCGCCCCTTATATTCTCACCGACTTCGGCAAACACTTCATAAGCTTCACTTCCAGTTATCCACCTTAATAAATCAGCACAGTGTACGGTGTGATCTGTAACTGAACCTCCTCTAAATCGCCCATCCCCTGGTTTTAACGGTATTCTAGCTCCATACGATAGCTCAGGCTCTACAAACCAATGAGCTGCTTTATAAGGACATGTTCCATGATTAGTCGTAGTGATAGATACGAGTTCCCCTATTTCGCCTTTATCAACCATGCCCTTAGCTTGCAGTACTGCTGAATGATATCGCATTACAAAACATACACCTACATATCGTCCTTTATTGCGCGAGAGCCTTATTAGTTCATCAGCATGATCTAACCTTGTAGTAAACGGTTTTTCTACTAATACATGTACATCATTCTCTAGACTATATTTCACGAGTTCGTAATGTTTTGCATTTTCTGAAGCAATTATCACAAAGTCCAAGTCTCTATTCAATTTAAATAAATCTTCTAGGCTTCTGTAGTACCTTACTTTATATTGTTCTTCAGCCTTCTTACCTCGCGCTTCGTTATCATCCCATATCGCTACGAAATCAACATTCTCAAGTTCTTTAAGGACACGAGCATAAGAGCTTGCATGAACATGTGCGAAGCTTAAGAGAGCAGCTTTTAATTTCCTCATGGAATCACCTCCTCCTTTAAGGGTAAGTTAACAGGAGCACCACCCTCCAATGCCGATTTTAGAGCAGCTAATGCTATCTCTAAAGCCTTATATGCATCCTCCGCTGTTACACGGAGAGGAACGCCTTTTACCACATGTTCAGCAAAGTGTAATATTTCTAAGTAATAGGGATCTTCAGGATATACCTGCTGTCTCTCATAAGAATTAGGTTTAGCTACTCCTAGAGGTGCTGTCGATTTATTATCTACGTGAAGTATGCCCTTAGTTCCAACGATCTCAAGATATGTTGAGAATGGATATCCTTGAGGATATGACCAACTTGCCATTACATATGCTATACCGCCCTTCCTAAACTTAATTAGTACTATTCCATGGTCTACAGCTGTGATCTCTTTTATTACTTTCTTCTCAGGCGGAGGAGCAAGAGCACACACCCTATCAACTTCATCCATAAAGACCCATCTTAGGAAATCATAATCATGTATTGCCAAGTCTACGAGTACACCACCACTTAGTCTGTGCTCACCATACCATCCCTTTACGCTCCATGCGGGGAAGGAGCTGTACCTATAAGCCCTTGCAATTCGTGGTTCTCCAATTGCACCAACTTCAACTAGGTATTTCGCCCTAGCGTATTCTGGGAAGAATCTTAATACATGAGCTACCATGAACTTTACACCATGCTTCTTTGCAGCATCAATAATTTCTCTAGCATCTTTTAGCCTTAGTGCTATTGGCTTTTCAAGAAGTACGTGCTTTCCAGCTTCCATAGCCTTTATGGCAAATGTTTTATGTAAAGGCGTGGGAAGGCATATATCAACTATATGGATGTTAGAATCTTCTAGCATTTTATCATAATCTGTGTAAAGTTTTGCATTTAGTTTAAATGCGATCTCTTTTGCCTTCTCTAGCCTTTGTGGAAGCGTTTCACATAGCGCAAGGTAATTGACGTATGGTACTCTTCGCCAGGCATTGGCATGTGTTGTGCCCATGAAGCCCGAACCTACTACCCCTACACCAACTTTCTCGCTCATATTTTCACCTATCTAAGACGGAAATACATTATATTACTTTATGCAATATCAAGTTAAGCGTTTACATGAAATGTTAAATAGGTATGTTTTTCAAACCAAGTTCTATGTTTCTTATAACGGTCTCGTTTGGTTCAACACCTCCTTCCCTAAGGGCAATTATTAGTGCCCCTGCACATGGTGGAAGCCTAGGCGTTGTTATTTTAGCCTTGGGAGCTACTTTGACTATCTCTTTACTAAGAGGTTTTATTATGACTTCGCCTGCTTTAAAAACTCCTCCCACCAGGGCTATAGGGAATTCTAAGTCCTTCATATTTAACTTGTTTATTAAAGCAATAGCTAGTTTAGCTAACTCTCTAGCCGCATTACTGACGATCCTTAATGCAACCTTATCACCTGCTTGTGCGCATTTAGTAACGACGGGCGCTAAGCCTGCAATATACTCGACACCCACCTTTTCAACATATACCTTATTTATTATATCCTCTACTTCTGTAATGCCCATAGCTCTTAAGAACTCAGAAGTAAGCATAGTCTTCTCTTCTCTTCCATCATAGCTTCTGAGTACAGCTGCAAGGCCTTCTCTGGCTATGTAGTAAGCACTTCCTTCATCACCTAATATGGGACCCCAACCTCCTGCCCTAGCATATTCGCCTCGTTCATTCATTCCTGAAGCTACTGAGCCAGTGCCTGCAATAATTATTATACCTGGCTTTCCAGCAGTTGCTCCCATTAAAGCGATGACTGCATCGTGAACGAGAATGTTTTTCTCAGCAAGTCCTAAGGAGCACAATCCTTCATGAAGTATTTTCTGATCCTTTTTAGTATCGGCACCAGCCAGCCCACAACATATCACATTGATGTGTTCTATGTTTGCCATAGACATAGCTTTCTTGACGGATTCCTTTATTGCGCTCATAGCTCCTTCAAGGCCCACATGATGGTAGTTAGAAGGGCCAGCGAGTCCCCAGCCAAGAATTTTTCCGCTATCATCAGATAGAATTGCAAGAGTTTTAGTAGCACCTCCATCTACGCCTACAAAGTACATAAGATCTCCCAAGAAGTACTAAGGGAATTCACTATATATCACTAACTTTAACCTTGATCACTACTATGTTTTTCTTACATAGCTCATAGAGAGCTTCTAAAACCGTAGCATACGACATGCTAAGCTTCTTAGAAAGGCGATCAACTACTATATGAAGTGGCATGCTCTCGTCATGTAAGGTCTTCCATTCGCTTAGGCGTTTGTATACTTTGAAACTCTCCTCTCTCTCTAATGAATTGAATAAGTCCCTATAGTACTGTATTATTCCATCAATTTGCTTTTCAATATTGAGTATATTGACTTTAATCTGAGGTGCTTTTTGAAGTATCTCATCAAGCCTTGATTTTATGCTCTCTAAAGCCATTCGCTTATCATTTATGCATTGTAATTCATTAATGTCTACAAGACCTCTCACCTGTTTATAAAGACGTTCTCCAAATTCGATCTTCTTATAAAGACGTTTTACGTCCCTTTCTAAAGTAATTCTACAAGTCCTCAATAGCTCTTGTATGCCTACAATTACATCAGAGAGCTGAGAGATATATGATTCAATATCGGGTATTTCATCTACACGCATAAGGCGTATGGCTTTAGTTTTCATCTTTTCAGCACGAATGAACATATGGGGATAATTCTCTTTGAGTAATGATT
>JAGGUS010000266.1 GCA_021158375.1 Thermoprotei archaeon | reverse complement strand
TCCTAAGCCGGTTCCCTCTATGACTATACCGTGGTAGCCTAAGTCTATTAGGCAATCGATTATGTCGCTTTTCATACCTGGGAACGTCTTAACTAATGCGACCTTTTCATCGAATTTGGCAATAAGCTTTAACTTCCTATGCTTATCTCTAGGCCTGAAGTTATCTGAGAGGAGTTCCATCTTCTTACAACCATATATCTTCGCTAAAGGTCGTGCGTTTACTGAACGAAATGCATCTCTTCTACTCGTATGACATTTCCTAACTTTAGTACCTCTATGAGCAAGGCAGTATTCATCGCTTGTACTACCGTGCATGACGACCACTACTTCAGCGAATGGAGCTTTTGCTGCAGTATACACAGCGCTTATTAAGTTAAGTGCAGCATCAGATGATGGTCTATCAGACGACCTTTGTGCACCTACTAAAACTACAGGAACAGGAAGATCCTGAAGGGCAAAACTCAATGCAGCAGCTGTATATCCCATGGTATCAGTTCCATGTGCAATTACTATGCCGTCAGCGCCCTTTTCAATGAATTTAGCTACTGTATTCGCTATAAGAACCCAATTCTTTGGGGTCATGTCTTCGCTGAATATGTTGAAGAGTAGATACATGTCTAGCTTAGCAACGTTGCTGAGTTCTGGAACAAGGTAATATATCTCTTCAGTAGTGAAGGCAGGATATACTGCTCCCGTCTTATAGTCAACTCTGCTGGCTATAGTTCCGCCAGTACCAATTAGTGCAACAAGTGGCAGATCCTCTTTGGGCTTAGATATGGCTTTAGGTGGAGATGGTACAGCTGGCTTGCCCTTAGAGATTAAACGTACTTTGGTATGTACATCAACTTTTACTCCTACATTATAGCCGTTATCCAGTTTTATTATGAGCGTTTGAGGATGACTTAGTTCAGGTTTTGGCATTAAAATTCCACGAAAAGAATAACCATCCTTTTCTATTTCGATTCTGTCGTATACAGATATCCCTTTCTCCTTAAGGATCTTAGCTAAGTCTCCTCGATATCCAAATTCCTCTAGGCTCAAGAGAAGCACCTTCAATTAAATAAGTGAGCGATGAATTAGATAATTGTTTATCTATTTTATAGAGCCCATTTCTTCACTGTTCTGTGTATTATCGGCCAAGGCTTACCCATTGATGTGTATATTATTCTACGCTTATAGTTGCGTAGATTTCGCCTTCTAGGAACTAGGTTCTTCTTTGGCTTAGGAGGTATACGAGGAGTCTGACTACGAACCTTACCAGCCTTAGTTAATGATCCGTGTGATGGCATGTAGTATCACCACATAAGATATAGCACCTGAGTTAATATATTTTCCGCACTATGATGAAACGTATGTTAATGAATTGACATAAGATAAGGGAGAGAGCAGAGATAGGATAAAAATCATAACAAAATCTAATCTTATGAATTATTGAGATCATTAGTAATTGCATGCAAGTTAATTGAGTAAGGATTAAGAGGATACATAACGTAAGCAGTATGAGGGATAAACTTCTAAGCGATGCTTTATTAAAGGTGTTGTATTAGAGTAAAAATGAGAAGTGGTGATGATATTTGAGAGCTTATCTAGTGGAGACAATATTTGGAATAGTCGCGACGGACGAAGAGGGAAACGTGATAGATAAAGAGGTATTCCCTGAGGATAAGGAAGCAGTAGCTGATAGATTAATTAAGTTAGAAGAGGGAGAACTGATAGAAGAGATCGAGAAATTGTGTAGTAGACTTAAGGAAAAGGGTGTAAATGAGATTGTTGTTGAAAACGCAGAGCTTGCTAGGAAAATAGCACAAAAGCTAGGGTTAAGCGTATCGTATGAATTACCGAGTTTAGGAGGAAAAGTAGTAAGGGAGAAGTTATTAGATTTAGCTAAAGAGTGGGGAAGAGTTAAGAATGTGAGCGAATACATTAGTTACCTGCAAGAAATAAGTTACATAGTAACACGAAGAAAAGTGAGAAAAGCAGTTGAGAAAAGAGATTTACTTATAGCGCAAGCAATTTCGGCGATAGATGAGATAGATAGAACTCTAAATCTCTTCGCATCAAGAATTAGGGAGTGGTATAGCCTACACTTCCCCGAACTTAATGATGAGATAAGAGATCATAGGGATTATATAAGGTTAGTTTACGAACTTGGATTAAGGCAAAACTTTACAGAAGACAACCTGAAGAAGTTAGGAATTCCTTCTAAAAAGGCAGGGATTATAGCGGAAAAAGCTACCAAAAGCATGGGAGCTGATATGGCAGAGTTCGACATAGAGCCCTTAAAGGAGCTAGCGAGAATAGGTACAGAGCTTTATGAGCTTAGAAGGAGGCTTAGGGAGTACATCGATGAGGCAATGAAAGAGGTAGCACCGAACATAAGAGAGTTAGTAGGTCCATTATTAGGTGCAAGATTAATAGCATTAGCAGGAGGATTGCAGAAACTAGCAATCCTCCCAGCCAGCACTATACAGGTACTAGGAGCGGAGAAGGCGCTATTCAGAGCATTGAGGACGGGAGGCAAGCCACCAAAGCATGGTGTAATATTTCAGTATCCTGCAATTCATAGAGCGCCTAGATGGCAAAGAGGAAAGATAGCAAGAGCGCTAGCAGCAAAACTAGCCATAGCTGCAAGGCTTGATGCATTTACAGGAGAATTTAGAGCAAGAGAGCTTAAAGAGATGTTAGATAAAAGAATAGAGGAGATAAAGAAATTGTATGCTAAGCCTCCACCTAGGAAGAGAGCCCCCGCTAGAAGGAGGAGAGGTAGAAAAAGAAGGAGGTGATAATATATGAGCCTTGAAGTGGTGGATGTGAGACCTCATGAAAAAGTTAAGAATGTATATTGGGTTAGATATGAAGATGGAAGCGAAAAACTTGCTACTAAGAACCTGGTACCCGGTCATAGAGTATACGGGGAGCCCTTGATAAAGTGGGGAGATGTAGAATATAGGATATGGAATCCTTATAGAAGTAAATTAGCGGCGGCTATTCTAAAGGGGATTAGTACAGTACCACTTGATGAGGGTTATAAGGTCCTGTACCTAGGAGCGGCATCAGGAACCACAGCAAGCCATGTAGCAGACATAATAGGGCCGAAAGGCGCTGTTTATGCAGTAGAGTTTGCACATAGAGTAATGAGGGAATTTATTGAAAGATGTGAGCCTCGGAAGAACATGATACCTATATTAGCGGACGCTCAATTCCCAACATTGTACAGAGCCATAGTGCCACAAGTTGATGTAATATATGCGGATATAGCCCAGCCGTTCCAAAGCAAGATATTAGCAGATAACGCGGATGTCTTTCTAAAGGACGAGGGATGGGCAATGATTGCAATAAAGGCAATGAGCATAGATGTTACACAGAAGCCCTCGGAGACTTATAAGAGAGAAATAGATACGCTTAAAGAAAGAGGATTCGAAATAGTGGACGTAGTGCACTTAGAGCCATTTGATGAGGCACATGCGTTCGTAGTTGCTAGGAAGATTCCTAAAAAGTAAGAGAATAGAAGAGTGACATTAGATATAAAAGATTCTTTAATTAATCATAAAAGTAGAAAAACATGCGTGAAGAGTTGATAGAAGAGGTAGCTAAGTCATTAAAGAGGGAAGGATTTAAGGTAAAGCAATGTATTGAGGAGGATATATGTTTCGACATAGTGGCTAAAAGAGATAGAAGAGCCATTCTGATAAAAGCGGTTGATAATGTTGATAGCGTATCCAGGATACAGGCTAATGATATGAAGAAGGTATCCTATGCACTTAATACGGCACCAATAATAGTTGGGCTTAGGAGTAGAAGAGGCGAGTTAATAGAAGGCATCGTCTATGAGAGATATGGAGTGAGGGCTTTAAGACCAGAAACATTTGATAAAGCTATAAGAGGCAAAGAGCTCCCTATAGCTATAGTTAAGAGAGGTGGAATCCTCGTTAAAATTAACGGTCATAAATTGAGGAAGATTAGAGAGGAGGAGGGATTATCTTTAGGGGAAATAGCTAGTAGAGTAGGTGTAACTAGGAAAGCTATATATGAATATGAACGAGGGACTATGTATGCCAGTTTAGAAGTAGCAATAAGACTTGAAGAGGAACTCTCCCAAAGGTTAATCGAACCAATAGATGTATTCGGATGGGAGTGTAAAGAGATACCAAGAGATGAGGAAGAAGAAGACGTATTAGTATTGAGGACTAAGAGGATTCTAGAGGAATACGGATTAAGAACAGTCTCTATCAAGAGGGCGCCATTTAATATAGCAGCCTCAGATAATAGAAAGGAGAGAAAGATAGTGTTACAAGCCAGAAGAGAAATAGATCCACGAATAGTTAAGAGGATCAGACTAATGATAGAGGTAGCCGAGATAGTAGATGCAAAGAGCTTAATAGTGACCAATAGATACAGACAAAATTACGATGTAGAAGGAGTACCTGTAGTGACATTTAATGAATTCTCCTCAAAGGTAGATGAGCTTATAGAAAGTACCTAAAGGAAGTCGTTTAATGTTGTTTGAAGAAACTTAGATCTTAAACTCTTAAGAGTGGCCCATGATTTTCTAATAACAGGTGGAAGATGACCCTTAGTAATACAGTAGTCTATGAAAGCTCTTGTTTTGCTATCGGAAGGGTAACCCGAACCGAAGTCTCCATAGAAACCATGTAACTCACGAATTATTTCATCACGAAATACCTTAGCAATGATGCTTGCTGCGGATACTACAGGAAATTTTTCGTCTGCATGATGGGCTACTACTAAACGTACCTTACTACCTTTATCTATGCGCTCAAGAAGCCTCCTTCTAAATCGTTCAGGCTTTACATCGGGTACGTCCACTATTATCTTAGATGCGCTTAACCTCATTATTATACTGGCAATTACTTCAACTTCTAGCTGATTGAGCCCACCATGCAATTTATTTAAGACATACCTATCTATAAGGCTGGGAGGAACATACTCAACTACTACCTCTTGAGCTCTAGATAATATTTCAGGTAATAGCTTAGATCTAGTCTTCTGTGAAAGCTTCTTCGAATCCTTTACACCGAGCTTAACTAAGTAATCTATATCGCTGTCAGAGATAACTATACCAGCGACTACCATAGGCCCTACTACTGGGCCCCGCCCGGCCTCATCAATGCCTCCTACTAACATAGGAGATGACCTCTTTATATAATTGCTCAGGCAGTATATCCCTGTTCTTATAAGTGACTTGAATTACGACGACGTTGCTTACTAAACCTTGTCTTATACGTCTTGCTAGGGGATGAGATGCCCTCATATGAACTGTACCCAGGACTATCTTATCAGATGCCAGAGCTTCCTCTACAGCCTTAACGAATTTA
>JAGGUS010000089.1 GCA_021158375.1 Thermoprotei archaeon | reverse complement strand
TTCTCACCTTCTCGTTCAAGAACTTCAATATAACGGAGTTCAATGAAGCTGTTCTCCATAACATTAACTTCTCATTATTGACAAAAAAGGAGGCGGAATTCGTTAGGACGTTATTTGAAAACATCTCTTTGTTATTCAACGCTAATGATCTATTGGCTAAAGGCAAGCTTACCGTAAGTAATATAATACAGATGTTAAATGCCATGAAGAACTATACATCCGGTTATCTGAGTTACTTAATACGCTGGGTTCCCTATAATTTATCAGTCCTAGACACTTCGATGGTTAAAAGAATCTTCATAATGGCCATGCCAGCGTACTATAACTTAGGATTACATCTCAACGAAACTCTGTATAATTCAGAGATTATAAGATTCCATACATCTGTTCTTCTCTTAGGAAACTCTTCACTTACTGATAATCCCTACTATGATGGATGGTTATTCTATATAGCGCATAAAGTGCCTTTAATAAAGGTTTCACTACCGATAGTAGCGTCAATGATAATTCCCAATAGAATTCAAGTTGATCAGCGCTTCTACGTAAATATGACACTCAGATTGTTAAAGGATCTTCACTATGTGAATATAACCTTTAGCTATCCTAAAGAGTTCGAACTCCTTGAAGGGAATAAATCTATATCCTTTGTAGATACTAAAGCAGGCGCTACTTTCAACTTAAGCTGGTATTTAGTGGGACTCTATGAAGGGAATTATACTGTAGGCGCTCTAATATGCTCTGAGAAGGGAAACTTGACCTTAACGTCGATAATTGACGTATTGCTACCTCCAATATTGCCGACGAAGACCCATACTTTAACAGTGAAGTGTGTTGATGCCAAAGGTAATCCTGTACCAGATCATGTAGTTTTGATCTATAATGCGAGAGAAGGTAATCTCGTAACATGGAATGTCACAAATGTCAATGGTACAGCTATCTTCAACGATTTACTTGAAGGACACTATGAAGTAAAGATATCAGATGGGCGCATTCTTAATTCTACGTTAATCTATTTATACAAGGACACTACTGTGATTCTCAAGGTGCTTAAATACTTCATAAGAGTCAATGTTTTCTTAGATAATGGTGTTCCCTTAGAGGGTGCTGCAGTTTATATATATGATGTTAACGGTTCATTAGTTTTCCTAGGATATACAAATAAAAACGGAACTCTAGTCAAAAGTGGATTACTGCCAGGCAAATATGATGTTGAGGTGAAAATAGGGAAATTAAGTATAGATAAGAAAAGCATTGATGTAACAAAACAACATGTAGTCGACTTCGTAGTTAAGGTGTACAACATAGGCGTTCAGGCGCTTTCGCCTGAAGGCAAACCATTATCTGGTGCTATAGTAACTATACGTAATGCTGAAAATAATAACCTCGTAGCATCATACGTCGCTGATGCTCTTGGTCACGTATCGTTTACTCTTCCTAGAGGGACATATGTAATAATAGTTGATAAGGATAGTTATCATGGTAAAAGGATAGTTGAAGTAGCTAACAATTTGAATATATACATAGTCTGTCATGCTCCTGAAAGATCGTGGATATTAATATTGATCGCTCCAGTTCTATTAGTGACAGCCTTTGTTGTAAGATATAAACGATTGAAGTCAATGTATAGTGAAGAAGTCAAATATAGAAGATTACTTAAAAGACTTAACGAGCTTTATAAAAAAGGCCTTATAGAGGAACGTTTCTATATTAAGTTGAAAAGTGAATATGAAGAGAAGCTTAGAGAATTAGAAGGTGGTAGACCATGAAGTCCCTTAAGTTCATGCCCTTATTCTTAATAGTGGCTTCATCCATCGTACTGCTATTAATTACTCCTAGTACTGTCTCTTGTGCTGCAAAATCTATTCAAAGGAAAATAATGCTTGAGGTTATGGTTAGGGATTATTACACAGAAAGGCCATTGTCTAATGTAAGCTTAATTGTTTCAATACATACTAACATAGGAGGAGATACTTTTTACTTAACTACTAATGTGACTGGGCAAGCATGTGCTTTATGGAAGAATACTCGAATTAGAAGAATAGACGCATTCCTTACAAAACTCTCGTTAAGACCTACTAATAGCTCTCCCCTTGTAGTAATAAAGATATGTGATACCGTTATGGAGGACGTTAAATATAACGCTGGACTATATCTGGCTACAAATGAGACGGTCTATGATAACTTAAGAGTACCGCTCTATGTTATAATGAGGAACGATACCTTTGTAATAAAGTGCTATATCTGGACGCTAACGGGGAAACTCGTTAATGTCTCCTCAGTCGATCCGTCTACTGGGAAGACAGTAACTCTTTCTGTGACGCCGGGTGTCTTAGTATCCGAACTATCATATGAGGATGTATATCTAGTTCCCCTTAATTACACAGTTTACATTAGCGGAGAGATAAGCGAGGATGGATATAAGATTCCGGTGGATGTTAGAATATTAGTTACAAACTCTACTACATCAATACCATGGAGTTCTTATGCAGCTAAAATACTTATAGAGCGTAAGATAGGCGAAATACAGAGCCTAGCCATATGGTTCAAGAAATTAGGCTACTCTATAACCGAAGAGCTTGGTATACCACAATCTCTTGATGCCATAATGTATCTTGCAAATCAATCGCTTATCTTATTTGAAGTAGGAGAATATGAGGCCGCCGTATCAGCCATGACTAGCCTATGGAACAGTATACGTACTACATTAATTGCTGTGAAGTCATTTGAGAAGACCGCAATAATTTCAGGATTCCTCATGTTAGGCATAATAATTGGTTTCAGCTCAATAATAACAACGATATTCCTAAGGGAAAGTAAGTTCAAAGAACTAGTCTCTTTAATAGTATTCCTAGCGTTGCTCTTCTGCTTAATATTGTTCCAGCCATCAATTAAAGTTGCAATGACCATGTCATTAAAAGCATTTGGTATGAATGTAGGTGCTATAGCGCCTGAAAAAATACCTATGCTTATTATCCTTTTAGGCCTTGTAACGTTTTCCATTTATCTGCTCGTATCAACATTGTTCATGACTAGGGGTTCAACAGTAGGTTTAGTACTGCAATACATAAGGGCTAGGATCAAGAGGAGGGCAGCAGCGTTATTCACTTTAGCATTAACAATAGCCTCTATGATAACGGTTGCTAGGATATCGATAAGCCCAATGTTACAGGAATATCCGCATAGCTTAGAACCTAAACTTTATGGCATATACATGGTTGCTGATTTGAATAAGCGACCAGAAGGCCTCACATTAGCTGATTTAAAGTGGCTCGAACATCAGCTCTTAGTACTAGATGAAGGTCTCATAACTGTATGTAGACCTGGAATGGGCTATGAGGTTGGAATACAAGCTCCTATATGGATTCCTGTGAGGGTAATAGGGATAGATCCTGAGTTCATGGATAGGTATTTCCATATCTCACAGTATATAATACAAGGAAGGTTCCTTTTAAGTGGAAATCCTGAGATATTGCTTCCAGATACGTATTCTCACATATTCCATCTTAACGATAACCTCACTTTAGTATTAATTCAAATGGGTTCACAAGGCTGGACTGCAGTAGGTCCCTTGACTTTAATACCATTTAAGATAGTGGGCTTTTATGATCCATACACTTTAGCCAATTTAACAGCACCTGATGGAAAGCCATTCTTCCCTGATATGCTTAGGATGCCAGTTCTTATAGTTCCAAGAGATGTGCTCACAGCGTATATGGTCACAACTCAGATAATCGTCCTTACAGAAGGCCCTGAGGGGCTATCTACATTAGCTAAACAGTTAGCTGTACTAATGCCGTTTGAGGTAACTGCGATGCTCTACGATAAGGCCATAACCTATCAATACGTATCTGCGATCGCAGTAGGTGGAATTAAAGAATTGATAGTACTCCTTCTTATAGGATCTCTATTCACATTCTCAATAATGCTTAACGCTCTTGAAGATAGAAGGCGTGATTACAAAATACTAGGAATTCTTGGGGCAAGCCCTAGGCGCATGTTCATTATAATGACTACTGAAGCTTTAATACTAGGTTTCCTATCGTCATTTATAGGCTGGGTAATAGGCCCAATAGTTACCGAGATAACTAAAAGAGGTACCGAGTTCTTCAGTAGTTCATTCCTTAGATCACCATCATTTGAAACATTACCTATAAGCTCAATATACATAGCGCTTACTATGGGCCTCTTTATGACTTTAATAGCTAGTCTTGCTCCTGCTATGAAGGCTCAAGTATACTCTTTAATGGGAAGAAGGAAGCGTAAATCTATAACATTTAAGGATCTCAGAATAGAGGGTGGTTATGCAAAATACGTATTGCCCATTAGAGTATCGGTATTTGAGGCGAGTATGCTCTATAAATTTATTAAAGAAGAAATACTAAATCCAAAAGACATACTTAAAGAAGAAGTATTCTTAGATGGTACGTTTTCAATAACGTTTAATACTTTACCATCTTCTCAAAGATCAACCACCGTAAGGTGTAGGCTAAAAACTATAAGACGTGATGATAGCTTATTGCTTGAACTTCAAGTACCTCAAGACTTTGCTAGATACATGTTCTTAGGTAATATTATATACCGAATAGAGAATAAGCTAATAAAATATCCCGAATGGAAGAATAGGCAAATAAGATTTGTAGTACTTAGAAGAGAAGCCCCTGCACCTATTGTGACAATAGATGAACTATTAGATGTAGCTAGCTCGATATTGAAGGAAATAGATGATGTCAGAGATAAGATACGGAAATTAGAAGAGATGAAGCCAAGGATCTCAATAAGGCTGTATAGCGAATATAGCGAGAAGTATAGGAGAAGGTTAACATCGCTTAATAGACGACTTATGTCCATTAGGACTAAATTGGAACCATTCTACAAGCAACTAAAGGATGAAATCTCCAAACTTAGAAGCGAGCTTGAGCGGCTAGAGATAGCACATGAATTGAATGAAATACCTAGAAGAGACTATGAAGAGAAATCTAGAGAGCTTAAGAAGAAGCTTTCCGAGTACGAATCTAAGCTGTTAACCGCAGAAAAAGTATTTAAGTACTTAGAGGCGCCTGCATCTGAACTTTTAAAGCCATAAAATTTTGTTTATCCTTTCCACAATTCTTTTAAAGCCTCTAGTATCGCGAATATTATTAGTGCTACAAGTATACTTAACATCCAGTCGGTAGCCTTAGGTGTGACTACACCGAATGCTATTCTTAAGGGCTCTAAATATAACACTAAGATCTGTAGTAACATTGAAACTACTATGGCAAGCATAAGGTATCTATTCTTGAGCAATCCGACTCTAAATACCGAATATCTGAGAGACCTACATGAAAGCGCTAAAGTAAGTTCTGTCATTATCATTGCAATCAGTAATGTAGTCCTAGCCTCTAATACAGATACTCCCATGCGAAGTTGCGAAGCGAATAATGTGATTAACATAATAGTTGCTATTAACGGAGTTATAACCAAAAATAATATTACTTCCCTCCTATCAAACACTGGTTCATCTACTCTCCTTGGCGGCCTCTCCATTATATCTGGGTCTGGTGGATCTACCCCTAATGCTAAAGCTGGGAGGCCATCCGTTATAAGATTTATCCATAAGTATTGAACTGCTGTAAAAGGCAGGGGTAACTTCATCAATGATGCTACAAGAGGTAATATTATTTCGGTTATATTACATCTTAACAGATACGCTAAATATTTCCTTATGCTCTCGAAAATCTCCCTTCCCTTCTTTACTGCCTCTACAATTGTGGCGAAGTTATCATCGGCTAGTATCATGTCTGATGCCTCCTTTGCAACCTCAGTTCCCGTGATACCCATAGCTATCCCTATGTCGGCTGCCTTAAGGGCTGGAGCATCGTTTACACCATCGCCCGTCATAGCCACTATGTGCCTATGAGCTTTTAATGCTCTCACTATTTTGAGCTTATGCTCTGGTGATACCCTAGCGTATACTTTGACTTCCTCTACAATTCTTTTCAATTCTTCTTCGCTCATTTTATCCAATTCTACACCAGTTAATACCTTACTTTCACTTTCAATGAGGCCAAGCTCCTTAGCTACTGCGATAGCTGTTAATTTGTGATCTCCTGTTATCATCGCCACTTTAATCCCTGCTTTTTTACAAAGTTCTATGGCTTCTTTAACTTCAGGTCTAGGGGGATCTATTATGCCTACTATTCCTAGGAAGGTGAATCCTCTTTCCACTTTTCCATTAGCCTTTCTTGCTTCTTCAATGCTTGAAATCTTATAGGCGAAGGCAAGGTTTCTAAGACCTCTTGAAGCAAGTTCCTCTACTTCTCTCATTATCCTATCTCTCATCTCTTCAGTTAACTTCTTTACTTCACCATTTACCATAATTCTATCTGATATCCTTAAGACTACCTCCGGAGCGCCCTTTAAGAATGCTACTATAGTACCCTCGGGAGTCCTATGAAATGTAGTCATTCTTTTCCTCTCTGATGAGAACGGTATCTCACTTATTCTAGGATATTCCTTTTTAATATTTTCTATATCAATTCCTGCCTTTTTAGCTAAAACTAGGAGTGCTCCTTCAGTAGTATCGCCATGAACTACCCATCTATCGCTTCTCCTTTCTAATGATGCATCATTATTAAGAGCGCAATTAAGTAGTAACAATTTAACCTCTTGAAGCTCTTCAGGATTTATCTTCTTCCCATTAAGTAAGAACTCGCCACTAGGATCGTATCCACTTCCAGTAACCTTTATTATGCGGTCGTATACGTAGATCTCTCTTACAGTCATCTCCCCCTTAGTCATTGTTCCTGTTTTATCTGAGCATATGAAATCTGTACTCCCTAACGTTTCAACTGCTGGTAACCTCCTAATTATGGCGTTTCTCTTAGCCATATGGTACATTCCTATAGCTAATGTTCCTGTTACTATTGCTGGTAGTGCCTCTGGAACCGCTGCTACTGCGAGGCTTATAGCCCACATCACCATAGTTAGTATATCATAATGCCAGATCAGGAGGCCTACAAGCGATACTAATGTTGCAACGGCAATACATAATATCGTCAATATCTTGCCTATATGCTTCATCCTTCGCTCAAGAGGCGTTTCTTCTTTTTCGACTCTTTGAAGAGTTGCTGCTATTTTCCCTATCTCTGTCATCATCCCAGTAGCTACAACTACAGCCTTTCCCTTACCGTAAGTGACTACAGTCCCTGCGTATACCATGTTCTTTCTATCGGCTAATGCTGTTTCACGAGGTAACTTTTCTATCCTCTTCTCTACTGGAACGGATTCTCCTGTTAAAGGTGCTTCATCGACTCTTAAGTTGATTACCTCTATCAATCTTGCATCAGCAGG
>JAGGUS010000075.1 GCA_021158375.1 Thermoprotei archaeon | reverse complement strand
TTATGCACGTCTCTATCCAATTATAGTTACACTATATGAGGAACCTATAACAATATATGAGGGGCTACCTATAGTTCCTATAGCTAAATTTAACAACTTCCTTCAATCCTTTGATGTATGGTCTGATTCACTCCTCTCCATTCCTGTAAAGTTCATGAAAAGAGGATCGTCTGATGGATATATTGAGGAGATAGGTGAGCATGATGGAGAATAAAGAGACAAGCTACTCCGGAATAAATCTTGAGCAAGGAGACCTCCCTATAACATTAAAATTGCTGGACAGGAGTATGGATGAAGCTATAAAACAGAATTCTAGAAGAATGATAGTCCTCATGGGTCACGATAACATTAAATTATGCTTCATAGCGGGTATAATCCTAAGAAGAGCAGCTGAAAAGATGGCTAAAAGGCTTAATAGTGATAAAATACAGATCCTATATGCTCTTAAGCACAATTATGAGGATGCGAAGGAACGCCTTAAGGTAATCTCCTCCTTAATGAAGGACTTCACCTTAATAGATTTTGAAGAAATAGATTATGCTGATACTGAACAGGTCTTAGGCACCACTTATGATCTCTTAGTTCTAGATCTAATTAACGATCTTAGGCCTAATGACATAGGCAGGCTCATAGGCATTGTCAGAGGAGGAGGTCTAATAATATTAATAACTCCGCATTTTGATGAGTGGGAAAAGCGCATAACCGAATTCCAAGAGCTATTATCCACTCCTCAGCATCCCGTTAACGAAGTCAGGCATATATTTAAAAAACGTTTCATTAAAAAGCTTCTAAAATATCCTGGAATAGCCGTATATGATGTAGACAAGGATAGATTAGTAAAAGAACCTGGAGTTGTATCCCTACCTGCATTTAAACGAAGAAGCTTAATGTTACCTGAAAAAGGTGAGACATTACTAAGAGCATATAAAATGGCTCTTACGCAGGATCAGGTAGAAGTGGTTAAGATAATAGAAAAACTTTCAAGAAGGCCAGAGAAAGGTGAGAAATATATCGTAGTTATAACTGCTGATCGTGGACGTGGAAAGAGTTGTGCAGTTGGTATAGGACTAGCGATACTTGCACACAAATTACGCAAGGCAAAGGGGAGGGTCTTTATAGGAGTGACTGCCCCTGCTCTCGAAAATGTACAATCCTTGATGATGCTTGCAAGGCGTACTTTAGAAGCAATGGGATATAAAACTGAGACTATTGAGCGTAGGAGAGTGATAGAGAGGATAAAGGCTCGAGGAATAACGATAGAGTATATGCGTCCGCTCGACTTACTTAGCTCTAGGCCTGATATTGTAGCTGTAGATGAAGCAGCAGGATTACAAGTTCCGATGTTACATAAAATATGGCGGCTCTTTGATAGAATAATATTCTCTTCGACTATACACGGCTATGAAGGTGCCGGTAGAGGCTTTTCCATACGTTTTTTAAAGAGAATTAAGGAAGATAAAAACACTAAGCTCTTCGAGTATGAGATGAACGAGCCAATAAGATATGCTAATAATGATCCCATAGAACTTTGGCTATTCGACACGCTCTTGCTGGATGCAGAGCCAGCACCTCTTACTGAGAAGGATTATGAATACATAAAATCTGGTGAAGTCAAGTATATAGCTCCTAATATAAGGGAATGGTTCCTAGAGGATAAAGAAAACGAACTTAGGCAATTTGTTGGTATTTACATACTCGCTCACTATAGGAACAGACCTAACGATATAGCGATGATGGCAGATGCTCCTCATCATACGATAAGAGCTCTCAAACTTCCAAGTAACAAGATAGTTACAGCCGTAGAATTAGCTGAAGAAGGGCCAATACCTGAAGATATGATTGATTACTTAAAGAAAGGTGGATGGATCCATGGTAACATAATACCCGACCGATTTCTTAAACATCTCAGAGATGAGCGCTTTGCTCGTTATGCTGGATGGCGAATAGTACGAATAGCTACACATCCAAATGCTATGAGCTTAGGCCTAGGTAGTAGGATAATAGAATTCATCTGTGATGAAGCCATAAAGAGGGGATATGGATGGGTTGGGGCAGGCTTTGGCGTCAATGAGCCATTGCTTAGATTTTGGTTAAAGAATAATTTCATTCCAATTCATATAAGCCCTGATAGGAATCCTGTAAGCGGCGAATATACTGTATTAGTCATAAGACCTCTCAAGGAGGAGGTAAAGAAAATAATACTTCAGGCAAATAGAGAGTTCAGAATAAAACTGTTAAACTCTTTGGTGGATCCCTACGATGATTTAGATCCGTATGTTGTGCGCCTCCTCCTATTCACTTGGAATAATCCAGTGTTTAAAGAATATAAGCCCAGGTTAACAGAGATTCAAGTTGAAAGAGTTGCCTCTTATGCCTGGAGTGGCATGACTTATGAATGCGTTTCTGACTGCGTCCGAGAGCTTACCTTAGCCTACTTCTATAATGATGAAACGAATAGACCAAAATTAAGCGAGAAAGAAGAATTAATACTCATAACTAAGGTACTTCAGGCTAGGAGTTGGAGAGCTTGCTCTGAAGTATTAGGTATGCATCCTCAAGCTATAATGGATGCCTTAAGGGAGATCACTAGAGTACTAGTACGTTATTACTATGGGATCTCAGGAGCCTAAGCTGAGGGATCCTTATGAGAGACATGTCCCGTATTAAAATTAAAGTATATGGAAGAGTGCAAGGAGTAGGCTTTCGTTCCTTCATATCATATCATGCTCGTAGGTTAGGCATTAAAGGATATGTAAGAAATTTACCTGACGGAAGCGTCGAGATAGTAGCTGAAGGCGAGAAGATATCATTAGAAAAGTTAATAGAACTAGCCAGGAAAGGACCACCGTCTGCAAGAGTTGATAGAATCGATATATATTACTCCGATTATAAGGGGGAATACGAAGGCTTCTATATAATCTACTAATAATTAATACCACCTTAATTATTTTGCAAAATAGAGTTTTGAACTATAGCTGACAATAATTCTGGTAGGAATACTAGATAAGATAATTCAAAAGCATAATATCATATGAGTAAATGGAGTATGTGGTGGGTTCGGATGAATAGAGCTCCCTTAACAAGCGTATTAGTCCTTATATGCATTATAGTGTATGTAGTTCTGGCCGTTTTAAGTCATAATCCCATAACTATAAATAAGTACCTACTCTTCCTTTTAGGCCAATCCTTATTTACAATTAAGCATAGAGCCTACTGGCAGATAATCACTTCAATATTTGTACATGCCAATATACTTCATCTAGCATTAAATGTAGTATTCCTGTACTATATTGGAAGTTCGTTGGAACGTAGTACTAGTTCTGGATTCTTGGCGCTATCCTTCTTCATATCTGGACTTACAGGAAACCTTATAAGCCTTATAGTAGGGCAGGTAATACTAAATCTACAATATATCAGTGTTGGTGCTTCAGGTGCGATATTAGGGCTTGCTTCTTCCTTAATTCTGTATTCTTATGAAGTATCTGGAGGAGAATTTCAGAGAGCAATTTTTAGCCTTATCCTCCTCTTTGTACTTAATTCGCTAGGCGGTAATATAGACGTTTTAGCTCATTTAGGTGGTATTTTAGGTGGAGCTCTTGTAGGGCTAATCTATGGTATAGTTCATAAACGAACCTTAATGAGGAGGGCTATCAGATGGCATTTAGGAGAGGATATAGGGCTGAGGTAGAACTAGTTAAACTGCTTAGGGAGCAGGGCTTCTACGCTGTAAGAATCCCAGTTAGTGGTAGTAGGGATATTCCATGCGATGTTATTGCTGCTAAAGGAACTGATAGGAGAGCTTATCAAGTAAAGGAGTGTGGCCGTGATAAGATATACATAGATCATAATCAAGTAGCTCGGCTTCTAGAATTCTCTAAGGCATTTGGCTTTAGGCCATTTATTGCCGTCAGATGGAAGAGAGCTCGAGTAAGGAAGTGGAGCTTTATAGAAATAACTGAGGCTAAAGCTGTAAAGATCGAACGGTTTCCTGACGTCGAGAAGATAAAATAAAAAGATAAGCATTATGAAACTGATCTCATAGCTATAATTTTATTAGCTTAGCATAATATTAGTACTTGGTGTCCGTATGGTTCGTGTCAGGTGGTTAGGACATGCGTGCTTTGCAATATACGGTAAAGACGTAGTCGTTGTGACAGATCCCCATAACGGGGAGGATCTAGGTATACGTCCTCCTGATGTAAAAGCTGATATAGTTCTCATAAGTCATGGACACTATGATCATTACAATGGCTTAGAGCTAGTATCTAAACCAGATACTAAAGTTATAGATAGTGAAGAGGGTGAGTGGGAGGTAAAAGGAGTCAAAATAATTGGTGTTAGGGCATATCATGATAAATCGTACGGAGAAATAAGGGGAGAGAACTACATATACTACTTTGTAATTGATGGTGTAAGCTTCTGTCACTTAGGCGATCTAGGTCATATTCTCGAAGAGGAACAACTTAAAGTGCTAAAGGACAAGGAAATAGACGTTCTAATGATACCTGTAGGCGGTGTGTTCACAATAGACCATAATGAGGCCAAGACTGTAGTTGAACAGTTAAACCCAAGAATAGTCATACCCATGCATTATAAAATACCAAAGCTCAGACTTCCTATAAAAGATGAAAAACCATTTGTAAAGCTCTTCAAAAATGTTGAGATGCTAAATACTGATTCCTTCGATGTATCAAGAGAATCGCTTCCCCAAGAGATGAAAGTGGTCGTACTTACATATAAGGGATAGCATAATTCTATTTCGCTTTATTTAATTTTAATCCTACGCGCTATGAATAAATACTTATTCTCACTAGAATACTTTCGGTTACCTCTCAGGGAGTGTGTATTCATGAGAAATAAGGTAGACTTTACCGATGTAATTGCATGGTCTGTAGTATTCTCTGATTATATCGTAGTTGCAATTGAAACGCATAAAGGCATAAAAATCATCTATGGTGATGACTCGTTAGATTTTATCCTTAAATACGTTCCTGAGATTTTCGCGAAAGAATCGATATACTGTAAATCATGTGGAATTCTACTAAATCCTTCAAATATAGGACAACTAACAGTACTACCAGGAGGTCATGTAGAGGCTAAATGTATATCATGTCTTGAGCGAGAAATAATACGCACTATTCGCTTAATGAAGAAAAGGCCTATCTTGAGCGCTATTCCTGTATCGAGAGACTAGGAGTACAAACCTAAATGCCTTTAAATGTATTGAGCTTTAAGAATATTGTATGAAATACGTTATCATACAGTGCCCTTACTGCGGTAACTATTTAGCCGTACCAATTAGGCAGAAGACAAAGTTATGTACGTACTGTGGAAGACGCATAAATGTTTTAAGAGCGAGGCGTATTACTTATGCTAAAGATGGTCGTGAAGCAAGTGCTATTCTTAGAGCTCTGAAAGCAAAAAAGGCCGGTATATTAGATGAGCTTTACGGTAGGAGGGGTCTAAAATGAGCACTATCGCTAGGGGTCGTATAGAATCGGGCAATATATTATTAGATGTAGTAATTAAGCACGGTAAAGGCGTGAAAATAATCCATAACAGCAAAGATCATATATGCCTAAGTATAGGTGAAGACGCGATAAAAGATGATTTAACCGATGACAAATATTATGGGCTTATCTATGATCACATCTTACCATTAATTCCGTTAGATGTAAACTCCGAAGCCATATTAAATCAGTATAAGATCAAGATTTTAAGAAAGATAATTTTAGAGGAGATCAAACTCTTCTTAGCAGAAAATCGCCTCTTAGCTCGTAGAGCGTTATTTTCGCCTTACTATTTCCTCTTAAATCATTATAGACGGAAAGCCCTCCTTTTCGTCTTCTTAAGGCAGTACTTCAAGTTCTTAGCTAGAGAATCCTTAGAAAATATTCCCTACGATGTACTCAATACCACGATCTCTCTATTAATAGCAGATGGTTATCTAAAAAGGCCTTATTATGATGATAAAGTGGGCTTAGGAAATAGATCTCTTGGCATAAAATCCTCTCCTATAGATATGCTCCTCAATACAGTACCCTACTTAAGTTTGCTGAACCTACGAGTTGACATAAAGTCCATACTTAAGATAATATCTCTTCTCACTACTAGGATTTCTATTAGTGATGATCTAGATTTAGGGGAGAAAGTGAGCCAGTATGCGTTCTTAGAAACAGATAAAGGTCTATCATCTCTTACAATCGACTTACCATTCAGTATACCTTATAAACAAAAGATTAGACTCGGTGGTATTATAAATACGGCATACCTCATTGAAGATGAGAATAGGGGTACTTATGTATTAAAGAAGTATCACGAATGGTCTGGCCTTAAGTGGTTACCAATAGCCTTATGGTCTCTTGGAGCATACTATTTCGATACAAGTGCTAAACGTAGGCTTCTTAATGAGTACTCCATGAATAGGGACTTAAAAGATTTAGGCTTTAAAGTTCCGGGCATCTACTACGTAAACTTAAGGGATAAGTTCGTTGTAGAGGAGTATGTTCAAGGTAGTCTATTCCGAGATGTAATAATTGAAGGGTTAACTCGTGGAAAAATGCTGGACATAATTGAGATAGTATTATCTGAGATTGCTAAAGTACATAAATGTGGTATAGTCCTAGGGGACGCAAATCCTACAAATATAATAGTTAATAATGACCAACAAGATGTATTCTTTATAGATTTAGAACAAGCTAAATACAGTAATAAATCGTCATGGGATCTTGCAATTCTCTTCTTCTTCACAGCACATTATGTAAGGAGCTTAAAATTAGATAATTTAAGAAGCGTACTAGAAGCTATTGTAAGGGGCTACCTTAAATATGGGGATGTTAGACCGTTAAAGGAAGCTCTCTCTCCATCGTATATAAGGGTATTCACGCTATTTGCATTTCCTCATGCCCTCATAAAAACATATATCGATCTGAGGCGGATGCTCATTGATCTCTCTAAGGGAAGTTCAACAAGTATTTGACGAGATAGCTGATGAGTTTAATAAAACGCGAAGAAGACCATGGAGATGTTCACTTGAAGTGATTGGTTTTCTTCAGAAGGGATTGCTACTAGATGTTGGTTGCGGAAACGGTAGACATAGCATACTTGCATGTGCTATGGGCTTGGAGGTTATAAGCATTGATATATCAGCACGAATGGTTAGTATAGCTTTAAAAAACTTACGTGAGTACGGTTTAGATGAATTAGCAAATCCTATCGTGGCAGATATGAGATACTTACCTTTAAGGAACGCATGTATAGACGGAGCATTATGCGTGGCAGTTATCCATCACATACCAACAGAAATTGATAGACGCCTAGCGCTTAGAGAGATTTATAGGACTTTAAAGGATGAAGGACTCGCGATTATAACTGCATGGAGCATATGGAATTTAAAGCGTTTCATAAATGCCATAAAGGTAAAGTTTAAGATGCCCAGAACTGCGAGCTTTGGAGATACTTTAATCCCTTGGAGGCGAAAGTTTTTACGTTACTATCATCTATATACACTCAGAGGTTTAGTAAAATTAGTGAGAGCTTCAGGTTTTAAGATAATAAGATATTATTCTGAGAAAGGAAGAATATTTAGGGAGAACTTAGTAGTGGTGGCTAAAAAACATGGTACAAGCTAAAAAGCTTAAGAAACCCGTAAGGAGCGCATCTGGCGTCATTATAGTTGCTGTTATGACTAAACCCTTTCCTTGTCCTCATGGCAGGTGTATTTATTGTCCCGGAGGTCCGGATTATGGCACACCTCAGAGCTATTTAGAGGACTCTCCTGCAGTAGCTAGAGCCCTTCGCTTCAATTTTGATCCGTACGAGCAAGTAAGGCATAGACTCTCCCAATATGTCGCTATGGGACATGAACCGTCAAAAATAGAGCTCATATTCATGGGAGGTACATTTACTGCCCTTCCTTTAGACTACCAAGAATGGTTCGTTACTATGGCAATAGAAGCATGTAATCGTTTTCCAAGGGGAAAACCTAAAGGTTTTATATCGCTTGAAAAAGCCCAGACAGCTAATGAGAAAGCTAAAGTTAGGGTAGTAGGAATAACGTTCGAGACGAGACCTGATTGGTGTAAAGAGCGACACGTTGACTGGATGTTAAAATTAGGTGGGACACGAGTGGAGATAGGCGTACAAAGTATATACGATGATGTTCTACTCAAGGTAGAAAGAGGACATACTGTCAAGGATTCAATAGAGGCTACAAGAATATTAAAAGACTCAGGCTTTAAAGTTGTCTATCACTTAATGCCTGGACTTCCAGGATCAGATCTAGATCGCGATATAGAAATGTTCAAGACCATATTCTCTGATCCTCGATTTCGCCCCGACATGTTAAAGATATATCCAACGCTAGTCATACCCGGTACTAAACTATATGAATTATGGAGAAAGGGGAAATATCGCGCTATAACTGACGATGAGTTTATAGAGTTCCTATTAAAGATAATGCCATTGATACCGCGTTGGGTTAGAATTATGAGAATTCAACGAGATGTCCCTGTACATCATGTAGTAGCAGGACTAATGCTAGGCAATATAAGACAAATAGTGGAGAAGGAAATCATTACTCGTGGTATAAAGTGTAAAGAGATAAGGTTTAGAGAAGCTGGATTACAGTATATAAAGTACGGTAAGTTGCCTGATCCTAATTATGTACAATTAATTAGAGAAGATTATGAAGCTAGTGAGGGCATGGAAGTTTTCTTATCTTTTGAGGATACAAAGAATGATATATTATTAGGTTTCATAAGGATGAGGATACCCTCTAGAAAAGCTCATAGATGGGAAGTAGATGAGAAGACTGCGATAATCCGTGAACTTCATGTCTATGGTCCTCAAGTGCCAATAGGAAAAAGGGAGGAATTAGCTTGGCAACATAAAGGATATGGAAGACGGCTATTAGCTGAAGCTGAAAGAATTGCCGTAGAGGAATATGATTGTAGAAGGATGCTTATAATTTCTGGTATAGGCGTTAGGGAGTACTATAGGCGCTTTGGATATTATCGCCTTCCAAATTCTATGTACATGTTTAAACATCTAGTATAATTGCTACAGGAGTCTTCCCACCCTTCTTATACCACTTAACAATTTCCTTAGCCACATTCTCTACATTCTTCTTATCTACCACTTTTACATCATATACTTTCTGTAGTAGACGTTGCACATCTCTTAAATTGTCTTTAGCGACAGTCACTATCAATGGTATAGTTCCCTTCTTGACATCATTATGGTATTTAATAAGACTAGCTCCTCTTGCTACGACTACTACAAATGCCTCTATATTGGTGTGTAGTACTCCCTCAGCGACTTTAAACGGGTTAGATCCCGCTATACTGATATCAAATGCATCTAGCGGTATAGTTATAGGATATCTCATAGTGACTACGCTATAGTCCGGCTTAGCTTTCGATATGACAATATAATCAATAAGATCTTCCACGATCTCCCCATCACCTATAACTAAGGTGAGTTTTCTCTTCAATTGTTTGGCTATTTTTGAAATTAATTCTCCTACAAGAAGTATACCATTACTCAAAGGTAATGATCTTTCTGGAGATATGGCATACACCCTACGAATATATTCCTCTAAGTCCCTCTCCATTTGATCTAATCCCCTAGCTAAAAGCCAAAAAGCCGACATCCACGTTCTGTAAGCTATTCTCTTCTCTTTTAACATCGTGCTATCCACTATCTTCGCCTCATTAGATGTATGCTCTTCTATCCACGACTTTATAAAGGGCAGACCGTGCTCTAGGACTATTATAGTCTTACAATTATCTATATTCATAAGGTCTATTGCTCGTGGCATAGAGCGTCTAGGTACATATAATGAGATGCCAATTAAAGAGACTTCACTTCTCAATCCTCTCTCCTCAAGTAGGTTTCTTGCAAAATCGTAGAGCAGACCAAATGCAATAATAGTCTTATCCTTAATATTCTCAACTTTATTAAATTCAAACCTGACCATAAGCCTCTTATATATCTTAAGTAGTAGTGCTATTCTATCATAGTGATCATCATTAGGGATCCATCTATACCTTATTTCCCAATGCTTAGAAAATATGGGAGGTACCTTAATGCCGTTTATAGGGACTTTCTTAATAGTCCTAAACCTCATATAAGGTAATGATATCATAAATGGCGTCTCAATGACTTCTGACAGCTCAGTACCAGCCCTTATATAATCTATGACACTATCTAAACTTAGCGGCTCTAATAACGGTATCCATGTAGCCTCCGTTATTATCCGAGGGTCTGCCATCCTACGATGTGTCCTTATTACACATATCAATAGTGATCCACGAACCCCTGCTATGGCCATGCTATAGAGAATATCTAATGCCTTCTCAAGTTCATGATCCTTACAGAATACACCCACTCTACATCCAGTCACGGAGATACCTATTGCAGTACTTAATGCATTTCTTATATCATCCTCTACACTACATAGTTCCCCTAATTCTTTAAGACAACTAGTGGCCTTACTAGTAGCTAGTAACTTAACGTACCCTAACTCTTTTAGAACACTTATGATACCCTCTGGATAATGTACAATTTCCCTCTCCTCTTTCTTAGTACTTATATTAGATCCCTCCATCGTCTTCAGTTCATAAAATATTCGCTAAGAATAAATTTTTATTCAGGGACTATACGATATTCCAATAGGCGCCGGGGTGCCCGAGTGGACTAAGGGGCAGGCCTTGAGAGCCTGTGGGGCATATGCCCCGCGCGGGTTCGAATCCCGCCCCCGGCGCCATAACATATGATCTTTTGTGTATCCGATTCATCCAAGCTAACATCAATTTAATGTTAGCGCTGTATCGTTCGCTGATTTTTAATTTTAATGAGAGGGGTATTCCTAGATTGTATTCTCCTATTTTCAATCTCCTATCCATATAATTCCCTCTAATTTTTTGAAATGCTGATCTCCCGTTATTATTTTGGCGTTTAATTTTCTTGCTGTTGCCAATATAATAGCATCATTTAGACTTGGCCTTTGTTTTAATGCTTGTCTTCTTGAATGTCCAATGAGCTTCAGATATTCCTTACTTGCCTCTATTGCTAATTCTATATCTATTCTCGTTATCGTTGAAGTCTTAACTATTACCTTTAATCTCTGTCGTACAATATCCTCTGAAATGCCCTCACGAACGTACTTTCTAGCTATTTCGGCTAATACTATTGATGGCGTATAAATATTTCTAGCTAGTAGTAAGTATTTTTTAACGATTTCACCTTTTTTACTTCCCCTAAAGTATTCTATCCATGCATAAGTATCCACTACTATGTCAATACTCTCTATCTTCACCGCGGTCCTCCTCACTAAATTCAGTAATTCTATCTCGATCTACTCCAAAATATTCTTCTATAATTCTCCTTCGGTATTCAAGTATCAGCTTTAAGATCACATCCTCATACGATTTAGCACCAAATTTCTCCTTAAGTTCATCTAGCAATCGAAGTGTTCTTTTAGATATCCTAATTGTGCTAGTAGTTGATATCATAGCAAGGACACCTCATGTAACTATATCGTTATACTCATATAAAAGTATATATATCGATATGTATATCAAAACTACATTTATGATTGCTTATACTCGATCAAAATAAGTGAAATATTTAGGAGATGGCTTAGATACTACCACTTAGATATGTTAACTCACAGGATCCTTAAGCTCATTAAAAAATATAAATATTTTACTAAAGAAGAGCTCATGTTAGCCCTAGGCATGAATAAAAGTATGATAGATGCTATTATAAATGAGCTTCTTCAATTAGGTTATATATCTAAAATCGATAAAGGTTTATATCGTTATGAATCGCATAATGATCTATCACAATTAAATGAATTCCTTAGTAAGCTTAATACGAGAATTCATTTTAGTTCTTTGTACTTCTATACAGTTTCTTCTACTCAACTTATAGCTCGTGATCTCTCTGAGAACAATTGTCCTGAAGGAACAATTGTTATAGCTGAAATCCAAACTAAAGGACGTGGTAGACATAATAGGAGTTGGTTTTCGCCAATGGGTGGCATTTGGATGACTATAATACTGCGTCCTAATTTTCCTCCTTCAATTATTCCGTTAATGAATTTAATTGTAGGCCTAGCGGTAGCTAAAGCTATAAATAATGAATATAATGTTCAAGCTCTTGTTAAGTGGCCTAACGATGTAATAATAAACGACAAAAAGGTATGTGGTATTTTAATTGAATGTTCACTGAAAGGTAATCTTATAGATTACTTATTAGTTGGAATAGGTATTAATGCAAATAACAGCATACCTCCTGGAATAGATGGAATTAGCTTAAAAGACGTATTAGGAAAGCCCATCCTGAGGATACCCTTAATAATGAACTTATGCAAAATATTAGATCACTATTATTCCTTGTTAGTAGATCGCAATGCTCATGAGCTTCCAAGGGTATTAAATGAATTGAAGCTGTTATCTCATACTCTTGGTAAGGAAGTACTTATTGTTTTAGATAGTGGAAAACATATCCGTGGAAAAGCTACTGATATAACTCTTTCCGGTAATTTGGTAATATTCATTAATGGTAAGAGACTTGAAGTAGCATATCATGAGGTTAAGAAGCTCACATACTTATAATGAGCTTAATGAATACGATATGATTAAAATATTCCGCCTCGAATTTTCTAAAGATGAGTTCCGATTTAACAAGCTATTTAGGTATAAACAAAGGACGATATATACTGCTTGAAGAGCCTGATTTTCATGAAGTCGTTAATGTAGTAAACACTTTAAAGAACACATACGTCATAATCATGTATTTGAACTGTAAAGTCCTTTATAAAGGAAGAGCCAGATCAATATTAGAAGATGGCGATAGGCTTCTCATTACAAAGCCTGATGGCTCATTATTGATACATGAAAGGGAAAAACGTGAACCTGTCAATTGGCAACCTCCTGGATGCACTCTTATAGCTTCAATAAGAAATGAACTACTCTATATTCGAAGCATAAGGCGTAATCCACGTGAAGAAATAGTAGTTATAAGTCCTCATGTATATGTCTTACTTGCAACTGCATGTGATAAGGGTAAGTTTACATTGTGGGGAAGCGAGGATGAAATGGCTAATATAGTAATAAAAAACCCGAATTTAATTGAGGATGGATTTAAGCCATTACATAGGGAATATCCTACTCCATATGGCAATATAGATCTATTAGGCGAAGATAAGCACGGTACAATAGTCGTAATAGAGTTTAAACGTACTGTAGCTCAGCTTTCTGGTGTTTCTCAATTAAAGCGATATGTTGACTTCATGATTAAACATCATAAAAGGGTACGCGGAATACTTGTAGCGCCTGGAATTACGAACTCAGCACTTCGACTTCTAAAAGAATATGGACTTGAATTTAAGCGATTATCTCCAACATTAAAGATATCGGAAAAGGATATTAAGAGCTCTCCTCTCTTTTCAAGTGATACATAGTTCTTGAAAGTGAATGATGAATGCACGTCAGGAGGATTTAATGACTGAAAGGCCGTGGGCTGATCTAAGCACATATGACACTTTTAGCATATTCTAATGTTCTCTTGATTAAGTCCTTGTATGATCCAAGGTATTTATTCGGATTGAGTAGCTCCTCAAGCTCATCCTTAGTAAACAATTTCTTTATTTCATCGTTCTCAATTAGAGCTTCAATTGCGCTTTTATTACCTCTTAGCGCGTCTCTATGTACTTTCCTTAATAATTCATGAGCTTTATGCCTTGGTATGCCTCTCTTAACCATCTCTATCATTACTGATTCAAGCATATTGAAACCCTTAGTCAAGTACAAATTCTTCTTCATTCTCTCTGGAAATATCCTTAAGTTTTGAAGTACTCTATACGTGCAATCAAGCATTTCATCGATAATAAGGAATGCATGTGGAATTAGTATCCTTTCAGCGGCGCTGTTTGTCAGATCCCTTTCGTGCCATAAGGGTATGTTCTCTAAAGCTGTTATTAT
>JAGGUS010000280.1 GCA_021158375.1 Thermoprotei archaeon | reverse complement strand
TTGATAGGAAGCTTGAGTAGAATAAGAACCATAGGAATCCAAACAACATCCACCAACACAAAGAAGGCAACCAAACACGCCAGGGGACGTCGTGTATTCCGCCATTAAGCATTTGTTGGATATACTGTAACTCAGGGCCCCAATTCCAATCTATCATTTCGTTGTAAGGTGCTGGAGCAGTCCTAGCAGCTACAAAATTGTCTATTACTACTAGAGGCGTACTGAATAAGAAGTGGTATATTGAGATTGAAGCGACAGCGCTTATAAGAGCTATTTGCGAGCTATTGATCCTCTTTGGGAATAGATTACCAATTATCAATGCAAGAAACATTATCACAATTGGTAAATTGCCGCCTATAGCAGTAGATAAATTGGCCCATGTCGGTGTGTACATATCAAATATCTGTGCTAACAACGTACATAGTACGGCTATGACTAAGAGCACAATTGTAAATCGCCAAGTAAGTAGCGATGGCCTTTTCACTTCAGAACTACTCATAATGAAACTCCCCGAAATTCATTAGTCTTCAATGAGTATATAACCGTTACTCCAGTAAAAATTCTTAAATAATGATATGATGTATTTAGTATCGAGGGTTTGTCATGAATATGAAAGCCCTACTAGGAATTCTTCTTGTAGCGACGATGATACAAGGGATGTGCCTGCCATTAGTTCTAGCCCAAGGTGAATTAAAGTACACAGTTACTGATACAGATGTCATAGTACGTGGAGCTGAGTTTGAGGTTTACATCTCGCTTAGGGGAGGTATTGAAAAATATGTAATGGATGATACGGACGTGTTAAAGGATACAGCGGTCTATATGTGGGGGCCGAATTGGGGAGGAGCTGGGTTTACAACGCAAATTGGGGATGTTATAAAGTCTCCCGATATAGAGCCCATCGAGGGCGGTTTAAGAGTAATCACATATGCCAGATGGAACAGACCGCAGTACAATCAGTTCTTCGATATAGTCACTGTTCATGAAGTGTACGAATCGGGTGTCGTCTATGTAATACAGAATATAACGGCCTACAAGGATTCGCAGTACGAACTAGCAGTAGTAATGGCGTCCTTGTTATGTAGTGTATATGCGGGAAGAAACGCAACCCTATATAGAGGAGGATCTAAGATAGCTACTGTATACTTGAAAACAGAGCCTGCGAAGCCAGCAACTAGAATATTGTTCTCTGGAGCATTTGATATCCTTCAGATATCCGCTCCAGGAGGAGCAGCAAGCCTTCTCTTTGTAGTGTTAAACCCTCCAGTAGTTGGAGGATGGATTCAAGACTATAGAGCTTGGGGTGCAGATTACTACGCAGTAATGCCTACAGTTGAGGGCTTCTCGTATAAGAAATCCATGTCCAAAGGCGAGACTGCTACTGTAAAGTTTCTAGTATTCCCGCATAAGAAGGGGGCTGAATTTAACGCTAAGGCTATTGAGGCTCTTTCAAAGCAGGTATCTACGTATAAATACGTAGCACAAGTCAAGTCGTTTGCTAAATCTAAGAGAGCTTTAAGTTACGTAGAGAAAGCTGAGAAATTACTACCTAGTGTCTTGAATTATATTTGTAAGGGTGACGTCGATGGAGCTCTTAATGTAGTAAACGAGGCGTATAGTTACGCTAGAAAGGCATATAATACAGAGCTCATGAGAACCAGCACTCTCCTCATAATAATACCGGCTGTTATTTCATTAATAATCATAGCCCGATATGGAATAAGGGCATTAAGGAGGTCATGAGGAGGTGTTATTATGAGGTTTAGATCGCATTTAGCCAACAGGGTTATAACGATTCTATGCATATTAGCATTATTGTCGTCTTTCGCAGTTGTATCTGTAGGTCATACAAAGGCACAAGGTGTAAGTTATGAAACAACTGAACAAGGCGTTGTAGTAACTGTCGGTTCTATTCGTTTTACGATAAAGCCCAGTGGTGGGATTACAGATTTATACATAGGAGATTCCATTGCCATGAACTATATGGGCTTCTATCCATTTAGAACGGGATGGTCATGGGGAGCTGGGACTTGGGAGTACGGCGAGGTAGTAGAATCACCCAAGGTTGAGGAGACGCCGAATGGAATAATAGTAAGGACGCATTCTAGGTTCCCACCACAAACCCAGTGCTATCTCGAATTCACATCCGTATATGTGATATACAATACGGGAATGATAATCGCGAACCTAACAGCTAGGGCATATGAGAACTTTAAGGCCGCATGGATACCGATTTATGCAGGCTTCAGTACAGAGGTCTTTGGAGGGAGCAAGTTCTACTTTGCATATGGAAAGTCAGTAACTGAAGTTGCATGCCCTAAAGAGTATAAGATTTATAGGTTATCCTCAGGGAGCTTTTCGGTTGCTTATACGTCTACTCTTCGTGGAGATCTAGTAATAATAGCGCTAAGCCCACCATCGCTTAGCTATTTGTTCGATGATGATAGAAGATGGGGAGGAACATCATTTGCTATAAAGTGTGGCCTAACGGGCTTTGAAGTAGAGGTATCTAAAGGGGAGGAGTTCGAGGCATCTATAATGCTCTATCCTCATATTAAGGGGCCCGAATTTACTAAGAAGATAGTAGATGCGTTTAGCAGTCTTGGAGCTGCAAAAGGACTTCTTGAAGCTTTAAGCAAAACTAAGCCTAGGACTCCAGGAGGAGCTAAGCTCCTATCATCATGTAAGACGGAAGTTGAATTAGCCTATAAGGCATTTAGTCAAGGTGATATAGACGGTACATATATTCATGCTAAAAACGCAATCAAATATGCTGAGGAGATGAAAAACGTTGAGAGGAACCAACGAATATTATTGTACATAGTGTTACCGAACTTAATTGAGCTCGTAATAGCGATCTTAGTAATAATGAGAACAAAGCCTATTAGAAGGGCTTCAACATAAACTTTTTTACTATAATTTATAAAGATCTTGCGCGTCTATAATTTGTGAAAAACATGAAATGTCTACCATTATTAATTACGACCCTGTTAGTACCAGCATACTTCGGAAACTTCATAATCAGTGTTCGTTCTATCGGTTTTGCGGAAGCCATTAAGTATCCTAAAATGGTAATTATAATGACTAGCAGTGAGAGCGATAAATGGATTCCTGGAGAGCCGATGCAAGTCACTATGGATACTGATTATGATGCTGAAGATAAGGTACTAAATATAACTGTTACCTTGGTATTTAGGCATGGTGGGTTTAAGGTTGACTGGGGAAGTGCTGTTTTAGAAGATAACTTCGTTTATATTAGTACTCAGGTCTTTGAGTACACTGGTCCTGCAATACAGGCTATAACGATTAAATTGCATACGTATAAGATCACTAATGTCGAACCTGGAACTTACACTATAGAGCTATATATAAATGGCAAACCGTATAGCCATATAGTAGTTCCTATAGGCGCTACTGAGGAGCCTGTTAATAATCATAGAAGGCGTAATCTATCGTTTATAGTATCTCTAACATCGGCAGTATTGCTTGTGCTTCTGATAGCTCTATTGGCTTATGCATCTAAATCTAAAGGAGAGATCTTCTCTATAATACCTCAAAGTTAATGCCACTCAGCTAGATCATATTTTTATAATACCTTATAATTTTATAATATGAGTGTGATGAACCTCGATCCCCAAGGATGCGGATATTAATGACGAAATAGCCCCCTCGCTGACTTAGTAATTAGTTGATGCTACAGGTAATCCTTATAAGTAACGGTTTACGTCTGTAATCGTTAGATGTTATGTTAAAGACCGATAATACAATACGTTTCCTGAAATTCATTGTTCTCTCTAATGTAGGTTTGGTCATCTTTAAGGTATTTGGGGGAATACTTTCCAAAAGCACGGCTCTTATAGCTGATGGAAGTGATTCGCTATTAAATGTTCTAAGTAGTATCATTACTTACAAGTATTACCGTAAGGCCAGATACCCGCCCGATAGAGATCATCCATATGGGCATTTAAGGTATGAGGCGTACGCATCGTTCTTGATAATAGTCCTAATGGTAATTACGTTTTCGTTTATAGCTTTCTCAGCTTTAAGTAAATTATCTAGGGTGATTGAGGGAGTAAGTGTTATAGGCATAATCTTCGCGGCGGTCTCTTTTATCCTTAACATAGTATATTCGAATGTACTCAAGAAGTTGAGTAAAGAAAGTCAGCTGTTAATGACTGAGGCTCGTCATATATCAGTAGATGTCTTGGAGAGTTCTGTAGTTCTAATTGGTGTTTCATTAGGTGCACTAGTTTCGGGAATATTTGATATAATGGCAACTATCGCTGTAGTGGGCATCGTCGTATACTATATCGTAAAAACGTTAAGGGAACTAAAGGAAAGTATAACAGATGTGAGCCCACCTACTGACGTTTTACGGACAATAGAGAGGACTATAGCAAGCACGGAAGGTGTAATAGGGTACCATAGTTTAAGAGCTCGACAGTATTTCGGTAAGGTGTTTGCTGATGTACATGTGGTCGTAAGGAGAGATATAAGCGTAGATAAGGCTCATGATATAGCAACTAGAATTGAAGAGAAGCTAAATGATCTATTTGGTGATATGCTTGATATAGTGATACATATAGAACCTGAGGGGGATGAGCATCACCACTACTAACTTGGAAAAATATATGATGATTACTTTAAGAGTTCCCAGAGTGGCGGTTTAATTTCCTCTTTCTTCTTCCCTAGGACAATTGGTTTTATTCCAGCGATCTCACAGAAGTATACGAGTGGTTCTACGTGATCTCCTGGAATTCCATGTATATGATTTGATGGGAATACGCTAATGAATTCCTCGTAGCTTGCATCTAGCTTTACGTACATATGGGGCCATGTGGGGTTTGTTTGTTTGCGTAGCTTCTCTTTTTCCACCTCGGGTAGATCGATGGACTCTCCCTTTACTATGACCATATAAAGTTTGTCGTCATAAATGCCTAATCGAGCAAAGGTCATTTCGCATGGAGCAGCATCGAATTCAACTGATGCGCCTCCTGCTGGGAAGTACATTTCGATGGCAGGATGTAATGTTACTTTCTTGAAGTTCTCCTCAGGATCATCACTTAGCGATGCATACCAGCTTGGATGATTCCCTGAGTTGACGAAAAGCCAGAGGTCTTTTTCAGGGACATAAAGCCTTACATCGGCAAAGAGTACTGGAATACCACCGCCGATATACTTCAATATCTGCATCGTAATAGCGCCAAGCGAATCCGCTTCTGTAGCACATACAAACGGCTCCTTGGGGCCGTTCCAATCGTAAGGATCATTCATGAGCATTTCTGCAACATCAGTTATCACGATGTGTTCTGTAAACTCTCTCTGGCCTTTTATTCCACAGAAATCGAATCCATATTCTTCATTTACTTTTTTCATGGCTAGGTAAAGCCTTATCTGTGCTTTTAGCTTCTCAGGAGTTAACATTTTACCATCATATTTTATTCTATCTCCAAGCATATTGCTTAGCCATTTGAATCCCCTTTCCACTTCCTCATCACTCACTTTTTCCATTTCCTTTTCAAGGAGCAATTGATCTATTTGATACACCGTGATACCTAAGGTCTTCTGAATGGGTACTAAGTGGAAATAACCGGTTTCCATTCCCATAGAGTGCCCGCC
>JAGGUS010000033.1 GCA_021158375.1 Thermoprotei archaeon | reverse complement strand
TTCCATGGAATACTGAAGCTGGCTTCGGAGCTATAGCTCCTGATGGTACTATAATCCTTAATGAGAGATTACTTAACATGCTAGGTTTAGAGGAGGATCTTATTGATAGACAAATAAAGAGAGCTACCAATGAAATGAGAGCTCTTATCTCTAAATTTAGAGGTTCCAATAAATATGACATAAAGGATAAGGATGTGATATTAGTCGATGATGGCATAGCCTCTGGCTATACGATGTTAGTAGCTGTAAAGTTCATTAAAAATCTAAGAGCCTCACGTATAATCATCGCTTCTCCAACCGCTCCCATACCATCTTTAATTATGATAGCCCCTGAAGTAGATCTGATAGTCTGTCCAAACATACGTTCAAGCATTTACGGCTTTGCCGTAGCAGACGCATATCAATTATGGTATGACCTAACAGATGAAGAAGTCTTAGACTACATAGAAGGTATCAAAAGGCGAGCGCTTTGGTATCCTGACCTAGAAAAAGTTAATAATACTTAAACTCTCCTATTAACCAGATGATGAAGCTGAGCTAAGCGGATAAATGAAGAGGCTTACAAGGGCTGACTCCCTAGATGATATATAAACCATACAACCCTAAGAAATTGATTTCTCTTGATGTTAATCTGAGAAAGAGCCTGATACTTGTAAAACATAACCAAACTTGCAAACTTCACCTTCAACACATAATGGAAGAAATATAGCGTACTAGTATGCACATCTGGAAGAACTGCGTAGAAAAAGCGTGTATGGCAAGATTAATATCCTTTGAGCTTTATCTTTACAAACCAGTAAAGATCTCTCTAGTCTTTACTCATAATGTAGAAACTATTTTATCTCTGATCTTTATGACTACTTACAGCGGTAAGTTTACTTGGATGTCCATTTTTTAAGTATTTCTACGGCCTCTCTGTTCTTCCCTTCTGCGATTAGTATTAGTGCTTGTGCTAAGTCTTTAAACCAAGGAGATGCTCTTGCCGAAATTTCCAGTTCTACAGGTACAACCATCTTCTTATAGTCTAGATAGCCTATTATGATAGCAATCGGCACATATACAGCAACAAACACTATAGCAAATATTATTATGTTCATGAATAAGTATTTGAGAAATGGAACATACTGGATCAGTAATCTATATTGTAGAACAACAAAATTTGCAAATGACAAAATAAATGAAAGATATGCTGAGTGCCCTCTCCTAAAATATGCCCACAGTCTAAGTAGGAAGTTTCTTGGATTGGATTTAAATGCTCTAATTGGTCTCATTTTACCCACTCCTGTATCTTATAAAAGAAATCTGTAAAATCCTTGGGTTTCCAATTCTCATCAATATTAAGACTCCAGAAAGCATAGCAAGTGTGTCTCCCACTAACACCGTCCTCGCTGACAGTCATACCATGATCTGAAATAACTAGGAACACCACATCATCAAACAAGCTAGTAACGTATTTGTAAAGTTTACCAGTTAATCTGTTCAACTCAAAGTAAACTTTCATCATTTTTAATTGTTGTGTTATAAATATATGCCCCATTAAATCACCTAGATCAAAATATGTCATGAAAAGTTTCCAATCATTATTTTCTTCGAGTGCCCTAAATGTTGCTCTCTTCCTCTCTTCATGGATTTTCCATATCACATTAATGTAATCATTTATTCCTTTTAATCGACAGTTCAAAAGTTTCATATGAAACTCAGTAGAATCATTGTATCCTGGAACATAAACTGCAACAGATGGTTTTACAATATCAAAGATAGTATCACACTTTAAGTCCCTACGATTAGGTACATGGGGTTTAATTCCCAATCGCCACAATATCTTTCTTTTTCCTTTAATGTGCCTAATGATAGGCAAAAAGCGTAGTTTATTTAAAATTCCATTGTAGATCCACCAATTTTTTATCTTGTGTTCACTAGGCTTCTTTCCAGTAATTACACTTGTCCATATTACAGGAGAATATGGCTCATCAATATCACCAAAGTACTCTTTTCCAATATTAAAAGTCCCATTAGTTCTTTGGAGTATCCACTTTAAATTCCATTTCTGAACCAAATAGTAATCTGTTCCATCCAGTCCTAACACAAACACTCTCATTATATCACCCATCTAGATTAGATGTATGATTTATAAAATATCTCCTCATGAAACCAGCAGTAAAATACACCTGCCTCAGTATTTAATGCTCTAATTGGCCTCACTATCCCACCCACTTAGTAGCTGTTATGGAGACCTCATCCGAAACCATGTTAAGGAGGACGGTAAGAGGTTTTCTAATCAGGTTGGGTAGCTTCGCCCCTACTCTATAATTAAAATGAACTTTAAACCCTAGCTTTTTCGGCACCAGAGCTAGAACAATAGGATTGAAGACATGTTTGTGAGATGGATCAGCCCTTGCATCAATTGATAAAAAGTTGGGGCAGAATAAGTGTTAATCTCCCTCCTATTTTTAATATTCGACGAACTTCCTTCAAGAACATGATAGGATCATCCAAGTGCTCAATTACATGACTTGCAATAACCTTATCAAAGCAACTATCCCTGAATGGCAGATATTGGGCACCACCTACTATCCAATCCCATTTCCGCAGTTCTTTTTCTGGTTCTTCAATATCCATAAAAAATAGGAAAGCTATCAACAGTAGCTTTTGGTCTTAAACGTATAACTCTGATTTGTTCCCACACTCACATCCAACATAATCTTCATATCTTAATACCCCTCATATACCCTCTTAAGAACCCCACGAAGAAGTACGTCTGTCTAAGTATCTGAAACTTTGCCATCTTAAAATTAGGTCTCATACATAATGCGACTAGGACTTTTGGGAATATCCCCATAGCTCCCCCAATAACACTACTCAATTTATAGAGATTTAACATACTACAGAAGTACCCTGCCATGTACGCATCCGATTTAATCCTATGCGATCTATCACCCATTAAATGGTAGCAATATAAATCCTTTGGGATTACCCACTTGAACCCCTTTCTTTCAATATACCGCTTTATGTAGTAGTCCTCATATATGTGTAAGAACTTTGGGATTTTAATGTCCTTCACCAGCTCCGTCCTGATTAAGACATCACCAGTAAATCCACGAGCATTAGCATCCATACCCAGCCCGCTCTTTACCTTAATCAACTCCTTGAGCCTTGATATTGCATAGAAGTAGTCTTGTATCTCTGGTGAACGGACTGGAACATCACGTCCTTGAACTGCTCCCACATCATCTCTAATGTACTTTTCTGCAATTCTCTGCCAGTTCTTGCATAATACTACGTCTGAGTCAAGGAACAAGAACCATTCAGTCTCCACGCATTTAATCCCTATTTCCCTTGATGTGGCCCTAGTGCCGTTTGCGTCATAATGTATCTCGACTCTTGGGTATTTACTTAGAAGCTCTACAGTACCATCCGTAGAGCCACCATCCACAACTATCAGTCTGTTCACGTTAACGTTCTTGTATAGCGACTCTAAGACAAGCCTAAGAACTGGCTTATTCGAGTTCTTGGTGAGTAATACGACATCTACCTTCATCATCAATATATCGTAGTGGTGAAAATTTAAAAAGATAACACGCGTATATTGCCTTTTAGTGATAATATGGTCAGGCGGGTATTTAGGGAGGAGGACAAGCTAAGGGAGCTAGCCATTACCTCTTCTCGCATGGGACTATAAGCTCATCAGAAAGTACCAAAAGCACTAGCTTAATGATAAGTCTTACTCCTTCGTAATGTCATCACTATACGGGTTTGTAACAGAAGACTTCCACATGGCCTTTGTAATGAGCCTAATATGTGGCACCTTCTGGAGATAATCTTGAAAAAGACCTAAAACCCTAGATGGAATGGACGCAATAAATTATAACGGAACATCAATCGCATAACAGAAAAACTCAAACTCATAAAGAACATCACAAAAGTCCCCGACTTAATGAGCGTACTCCTTTTATTCCTTTATGCTCTTCCTTAGGGATCTAAAAGTATACTATGTAATGGGCGGATAAGTGTGCATTGTCCTTGGCCTATTGCTTTTTCTTAGTTTCATACTCTAGGGTCTTAATGAATTCCTCGACTATTCTATACCATTTGTTGAATTCCTCTTCAACCCTATCCTTAGGGTATTCCCCATTGTAGAAGTACCTTATATGTAGTACATTGATGAACTCTCTAAATTGTCTATTATAGGGTTCTGGTAACATCCTCCTCAGCAACCCCCGCCCAGCAACCTCTGTCGAAAGATAGGTCATGGCGGCTATTCTTGCAGCATGGAATAGTGAGTCGAAGGCCTCTCTAAACAGCCTATCCCTATCTAATGGATGACTAATTCCTAGTGCTAGTCTTAGTATATGTTGTGCAACCCTCAAAGCAGACCTAGCCTCTTCAAATGATGGATTACCTAGCCTCTTAGCATATTCAAGAATGTACTCTCCACTACCATAGAGCACGTTGAAGGTCCCTAGAATCCCCCTAATGAGCTCCTCCCTAAGCTCCTGACCAGACTTAACAACAATTATGTCCACGTTGAATAGTGGAGTCACCTCATCCACGGCATTCAAATATACATCATAATCCTTAGGATCCTTAGAAACCACTAGTAAATCCACATCCCTAGAGAGATCAGGAGCGTAAACCGAGGAGCCAAACTGGATAATCTCAACAATACTTGGATCACATTTCAGAAGCCTCTCACAAACTGCCCTCAACAACTTCCTCCTATCTACTTTCACTACTAGCCGTTCTCCCGAGAGTGATGTTTTATTGTCTTTGATATTTTTCTTTATCACCCTCGGGTTCATCACGGTCTCCGCCAACCCCCTCACCGCCCTTCTAGAGCGGTTCTCGGAAATCAGCGGTCACCAATAAACCCATTAGACTGCTCAAATTTAAATTCTATTAGGGTTAGACATTCACACGAGCTCTAAAAGGACTTAACAATGAACTTAAATGAAACTTTCCAATAAACATCAAAATCTATTCTGCCCCCAGCCTCTCCACTTTAACAGGTCTAAGAGGATTATATAGTCCCTTTAAATATCTCTCATACTACTTATATACTCTTCGACTTCTACTCTTCCGTTTTGACTCTTCATTTTTTCATAACTTCTGATGCATGTAACCATCTTATGTAGCCTATAAGTGAGAATCCATATAGCTTAGTTATTGAATAATACCCTCCTGCAGGAATAGCTCTATGAAGTTACGGAATATCCAGGGAGCACCAAAGCGCAACGCTCAGCGTTGATAGACTAATATCATTCGAAATGAACGTTCCACATGGATTGGCACCATAGGTTATGAGCTTTGCGGTAAACAAGGTGCTATGCACCTTTGCTTCACTCTTACTGTCTGATGTAATATCGTATGGTAAGAATAGAGTTTCATTCCTAAACGTAGTCAAAAAGTCTTTAGCCCCTACCAACGATATGTACCTCACCTCTAAAAGATTTTACTAGTTGTCAATATCCATATTTATCATTCTGAGGGACATGAAATGCCTCGGTACGTAGATAAGGTATGATAAAGAATACACATACCTCCATCTTATTATAATAAGATAAAGCTCCTGTTTTATTCGTTTTGAGACTTTCACTGCTAATTATAGGATGTAAGAAGTTAAATTTATTAGATTTTAAGCATATAGAAATACAGGTGCTTAAATGCCTAAAAGAACTACGATAATCCTTGATGATGATATTTATGAAGAACTAGTTAAAGAGAGTGTTAGGAAATATGGAACTACGAAAGCCATATCTAAAGTAGTTAATGAACTTTTAAGAAAGGCACTTGCACCCGCCGACGAACTAATTCGACTTCTATATTCTAAGAAATATGCCATGATATCTGAGGAAGAATTCGAGAAGTTCAGAAAAGAGCTTAGTAGGGGGTTTGAAGAACGATAGTTCTTGACACAACATATATCCTACCCTTGGTAGGAATAGGAATTAAGAGGGATTTACTCAAAGCGGTAGTTGAGAAGAGGACTAAGACTGAAATTAGTATACATGACATATCAATAAATCTCATCTCGGTATTTGAAGCTCAAGCAAAAGCGTCAAAACTTAATGTACCCCCACAGATAGTTTCAAAAGGCATTAGAGTAATTTTGAGAACTTTTCACATAGTGCCATTTTATAGAGATGACATCCTCTCATATGCGCATGAGTTGAGAAAGGTACTTATAGATTACATAGACTGTATTATTATTGCAACGGCTATTATAGAGAAAGGTGACCTAATTACAGAGGATCGCGACATCCTCAAGTTAAGGGATATACTCAAGCGAGAATACGAAGTAGACGTTCATAGTTATAATGACATAATAGCATAATTTCGTATAAACAAAGGACTTTCTCACCTTAAGTAAACCTTGTACCTCTTGCTACAACAATGTGTCTGATATTCTCAAGATCCTAGATGATAATTAATGTGTAGGATCATACGCGAATTAGCATTATGAAGGAAAACAATAGTCCTATTAAAAGTAAGCTAATGCTTAAGTAGAGTAGTGTCTTGTTTGCTCTATCACCTATAATTCTCTTAGAACGGGCTTCTGTAGCAATAATGAATATAAGCAAGGCAACAAAGGCAAATGTAGATATGTTGACAACGCTTAGGGTCAAGTTTCGATGATAATACGAATAATATGAATCCCTATAAGCTGTACATATTATAGCGGTCATAGCAAATTGTATAAATATCACCGTTATTATGAGCAATATCGGGATTTCTTCTAATTTTTTCCTAATACCAATAATCTTATTCTTAAGGACTTCAGCTCTTCTAGGCTTATTACTCGTTTCCACTAAAATAATAGTAGTATTCAAAGTGTCATGTATGAGCTATGCAATATCTAAACTTGTTCAGTTCTTGAAGCGAACTAAAGGTGAGCCGCATTTTAGTTCTTCTACGGTAACTACAATGTTTCTCTAAGCTCTCTCGAAATTCTATTTACTACTGATTCCACTTCTCTTATGCCCATTTCCTTTAGGGCTAGTATGATAGGTCCAACTAATGATTGATATCCAACAAGAGGTTCCTTTATATATGCATTTTTAAGCAGTTTCTTTATCTCATTCTTAAATGAAGACCTTACAAATCTAGATTTGAATACGCTGCCTATGCCGCCAACTACTATTTTATCATTAATCATTTTAAGCTTCTCAGCTGCTGTGTAGGCCATATTGGCTAGTTCAATTCCAGCCCTTATTAGAATCTCTCTAGCTTGATTGTCACCTTTTACAGCTACTTTATCTACTATTTCGGCTAGCTTAGCTAACTCCTTATGATTCTTAGCTACATCTTTTTCCTTGTATATTACGTCTATTATATCCATGAATTTGTTTAGGTTAAAGTATTCCATTATTGCGCGAACTAATTCAGTATATTCTCCTCGGCCATCTACTGCTTTCGATGCCATAGCTAGTGCCTCCTTGGCTATCCAGAATGCACTTCCTTCATCATCAAAAAGCCATCCCCATCCGCCAACTCTTGCTCTTTCACCTTTCTTATTCATACCGAAAGCTATACTACCTGTACCTGCTATCACGGCAACTCCAGGCGCTCCGTACGTGACTGCATAATATGCTGTAACAGCATCGTGTTCAAGTATCACCTTAACTTTTTTAGGTATGCCTAAAGATCTTAGTATGTTCTTTGCTAGAATCCAATCTCTTCTTGTATCTAGATCGGCAAGACTTATCACTATGAGGTCTATCTCGCTGATTTTAACTCCTGCTTTAAGCAATGCCTTATCAATAGCATTACGTATGTTCCTGCCTGCTACCTTAGCATATGCTAATAATCCAGAAGGTCCACTTGAGCTCATCGCTAAGGTCTCTCCTTCATCATTAAATATCACGCAACAGGTCTTGCTTTTCCCTCCATCTATAGCCATCATTAGCATTCATCTCTCCTCCATCACGATATAGATATAAAGTGCACTTTATATATCTCCTATGTAGCTATGTATAGACAAACTGAAGTTAATTAACTCCTCTTGATGTTAAATCTTAATATACATTAATAT
>JAGGUS010000030.1 GCA_021158375.1 Thermoprotei archaeon | reverse complement strand
GATTCGTAAGTTATGCTCGAGAATATCTAACACCTTATTCAACTTCTCGAATATCTGTTTTCTAGTCCCAGCAGGCGAGCTCTCTATTGTCATCTCTACAATTGTTCCATTGCCTCTTTCATTAAATGCAACTAAGTCAATAGGAAAGCCTGGATATTCGAGGTTTAATTCTCTAACGCTAAGCGTTAAATCTGAACACTCAACATACACCTCAGCTACACCACATGTTCTGAGGAGAAGAGCTACCAACACAGGTTCGGCAAGTTTCCCAAAGTCATTAATAGGGCTCTGAGATCCAGAGCTCTTACAACAATCCTCAAGCTTAAAAAGAACATCATTCTGCTCGTCGTGCAAAATTTCCTCAATTCTCTCATCATATCTTTTGCTTTGACAAAAGTAGCGTACTGCTGCAAGACTCCTTAATATGCCCTTAGGATCATTTTTCACTACATTACAAAATTCCTTGACAAACTCTACGGTTCGTTCATTATATTTCTGTTGATTAGCCATTAATTTACCTACGTCTGGTATGCAACGCTTCAACTTTGTTTCCTTTGTCTCTTCGCGTACGGCTATATAGATTCCATCAAAAATCTCTCTTGGCGAGGTCTCATCTTCATTTATCATGCAGTTTGCTCCCTCTTGAGCTCACGTAGATAGTCGTCAATTGTCATCTCGAAGTATTTATGCTTTCTAGCAGGAGTTAACTGTAAGATTCTGTAGATTAGGTAAGTGAGGTCAATACCATCACGATCTCCGTATCTAGCTAGAACCTCATCGATAACCTGCTTTAATTTACCATCAAGGCCGTCGATCAATTTCTTAAGGGCAACTTTATCGTCAGGCAATAAAGTCCTGTAGGTGAAGTCTTCCACAAGGATCCCCTTCTCGACTAAATAATCCTTTGCACGATACACATCATATGCATATGGTCCCCAGAGGTAGATCTTCCACTCCAATCCAGTAACCCCACGCTTCTGCGGTGGGTGCTTGGTGAGGTCATAATCTACGAGGAAGAGCAACTTCATCAGCTTAAGCCTATCAACTCCTTTCCCGAAAAGCTTGAAATGTCTATAGACTAGGTAAGCAATAACCTTCAGAAGCCCCTCAGACGACTGCATCCTACTAACCCCCAAGAGTAGGTATTCAAGGTTTCTTTATTTTCAAAAAGAAACATCAGCTAAACTATGACCTATTTTAAGGTTTACCCAACAAAAGTATTTAAATTTTTCATTTAAAATTCATGAAAAATAAATTGCTAAATTATTCTAACATTATTCTAGCTTTTAATATTGAAGTAGAATTAACTTTGAGCAAAATCATTAAGACGCTAATAAAATGGGTATCTGATAATGTGCAGACAAATGTAGGAATAGCTGTCTCAGCTAAACATCTGGCTGGGTTATTAGAAGAGAATATAAGCAGTTAGCTGTTACAGGACTGTATTTACGCCTTGTATCATTCAAGTTTGAGCTGTGGTATTGGTATTCTTATTCTTGGTATAATGGGCTTGGGTTCTATTTTTGGTAAAAGATTGGATAGTGCATGAGATACATTATGAGGTATTGTCGACCACGGAGGTGCTTTTATGTCTTCTGTTAGGCTGATTATTGTATACTCGATTTTATCTATTAGTTCCTTGACCTTATTTATGCAAGCTTTAACTACTTGTGGTCCTAAGTGTATATGATAGAAGTTCTTATGTAATGTTGTAGCATTACCATACTCTACTGTTACGTCTACGATCTTTAATCTATAGAGTTCTTCGACTAGTTTGCTGAGACCGTTGTGACTCCTAATCTCGTGGTTCCATAATGCTACTGAGATAGCATTTAATGCATCAACGGTAGCTCTCCATGCTTCTTCTCCAGCTTCATCTTCTTTTCCTTCATTAAGGAGTAAGTAGGCTTTGGTAAGTCTTGCCTTAGCTCTACTGAGGTAGAATTCCCAACTCTTAGTTGCTTTAACAACATCAGATCTATGTGCTAGAGGAAATGGGACTGTTAGTCTAGGTCTTACGATGCGAGATAAGAGGACGCTAGTGGTTGCTAAGGTGAATGCTTGTCCTATATTTGTGAGGAACTTTGCTAGAGTTTGTACAAATACTTCATTTATCATAATAACATACTTTTTTGTCATAGTTGTCACCTTACGTAGTATAATTATTAGGAATCTTGGGGTACGTTCTTTGAGAAGGCAGATAGACGCTTTAATATGTTGTCAAGAGTTTTTTCGAGATCCCTCAGTTCATCAATTTCTAACTCACTCATTTTAGAAAAGCGTGTGGCTATAGACGATAATTCTAAAAAAGCCTTGAGAACTTTGCCAGCTTCTTCATCTGTAAGTTCTTGCATTATTTTTGACATCTGTGTAGGGTCACTAAATGCTTGTAATTCTTTGTTATATTTCTCTTTAAGTCTACGCCAATCTTTTACAAGAGTTAGCATGAGATCTGTAAGTTCATACAGAAATTTCAAAAATCTACTACCTTCACTCATTAATGTCCTCACCCCTACTCTTTTTAATTGTAATACATCCATAACTGACTAGCTAGAACGAATAAATATAGATTACTACCAACTCCAGGCTCGACACGCCGTTTTTATAAATGCGGTAACCTCTCTCTTATGCAGGTTAGTATCGAGCATGTCATGTGGATAATAGCAGGATTAGCAATAGCAGGTCTCGTAATAACTTCGCTCTTCAGCTGGATTCCTAAATTAATATACACGAAGGACTTCTCAGTATATGATGTGCACGCATACTACGATGGCTCTAAAGTGCATATCTTCGCTTTAGTTTTACTGATTAATATGAAAAACCTCAACATACTGTTTTCTAAAATCCTAGCAGTCTTTCCTGAACTTAGTAAATATAACATTAAGTTTGAAACCTACCGCTCCCAAGTAGGCTTTAGTACTGGTGAAGCACGTAAAGTAGGAGACTCTTTTGTGATTAGAATAGCTACAAACCTTATTAAAGATGATGTGGAGGCATCCTTCGTAATAGCACATGAACTATCACACATCCTCATAAACTCACACAATATTCCTAGGAAAGATGAGGAGAGAAAGCCCAAAGACATTTTAGAAGCTCTCGAATGGGCTATTGAAGATGTAGTGTGTGATTGGCTAGCCTTAAAGAGACTAGAAAGACTCTACTCTAATGATGAGGGTAGGCTGAGGAGGCTTTATGAGGTTTATCTAGATACTGTTGGAGTGGCCGGTTATGTGGCTCTTGCTGAGGATTTTAAAGAGAAAGTCCTTCAGATTTTAAAGGAGAAGCACTATAATCAACTGCAGAGGGTGCTTAAGGAGTATTTTGCTGGAATACCTATAGAGGATTTAGACAAGTTAAGCTTCTTCACAACTCTAGGAATAGCCAAGTACTTGAGTACTTTATCAAGTAATGTTTAACATCCAACACTACATTTCCTCCTCGGACTCCTGTGTAATTGCCTTTCTTGTTTACCATACGAAT
>JAGGUS010000018.1 GCA_021158375.1 Thermoprotei archaeon | reverse complement strand
GTAGCTCTCTTTATTTGTCTATCAATAAGATCCTCCTCTAAACCTAGCATGTTAAGTAATCTCTCATTAAGGATTATAGTACCATCAGGAGCTATAGCTCCGAAGCCAGCTTCAGTATTCCATGGAATTAATATCTTCCTACATATCAATACATCCATTGGAATTTCAAGGTTAAGAGATATAGCATAGGCTACTGGAACTCCACCTCGGGGGATGGCCATGACTACAGCGTTGTCTTTATGGATTCTAACTGCAGTTAGGAGACGAGATAATCTATTTCCAGCATCTTCTCTATTTTTAAATACATGGTATTTACACAGCAAGGAGTCTTCATAGACTACTTTATCGCCTAGTTTATGTAGACTCTTTAGAACATGCTTTCTCTCTATGTTCATAACAATTGGCCACCTAGCTAGGATTTAAGACTTTTAAAAGGACATAGCACTGCAAAGCGACAATATCGACATTCCCATGACCATCGTGGGGCCCTTGTATCCTTTATTAAGTTTACAATATCATCTTCAGATGCTCTCTCCTTTACTTCATACTCAGTTACTCTGTCGGGAGTTATGTATAATAGGATGAACTTACTCGTATCAAAAAGCCATGAATATATTTTACATTGTAGAATGTGATGTTCGTGAGGCATGCCCGTATCTCCTCTAGCGCTCTTAATCTCTATGCCTAATACATCATCGCCTTTAAGCAATATATCCGCTCTACCCCTTACTTTAATCTTCTTCCCATCTACGTTAATCTCTTTTTCGTTTTCAACTTCGACATCAATATCATAGTTAAGATGGCCTTCTTTGGATAATTGTTTAAGTAGTTCTTCTAGGCCTAAATGAACTAGATCGCCTAGAATATATGATGGATTATATATTTCCTGTAGGATTAGCTCAGGATATTCAAATTCATAAATTCTCTTAAGAGGACATCGACATAAGTCAGTTACCCAATATACATTTTCTTGGCGAATATGTTTCTCTAACTCTCGTCTACGATATTCGTATAGTAGTTCCTGAATCAAAATTTTCCACCTAAATAAATATCAGTTCCGTATAGATATGTCGTTTACTGACTAGTCTTAGCTTGGACTACCTCAGCTTCTGCTGGTTTTATGTGCTCGGGTGTCGTTATTAATATTTTACGTTTATCACCTAGGTAGACCTCTATTAAGTAAGCACGACCCCTCTTGCCTATTATAACGCCTGTCTTGCCTTGATATCTTCTATGAGGTGCCGTCTCTATGTATGTTGGATCTATATCGATATGTACTCTATCTCCTATTTTGTATTCATATAATAGGCGGCTAAGACCTCTCATTCCTCGTTCACGAGGATGTTTCTTACGTAACTTTCTGCTCTTGTACCAAAAACCATGTGTTCGCTTTACCATAAATTATCACCGCACCTCTGGAGTATAAATGAAAAATCTAATAAATTTAACTGCTTCACAGCTAGAGTGTTCCTCATCTTAATTCCTTTACTTTATTATATGGAGGTTCACAGTCATTTCCTGTCGACTCCACGTAGTGAACGTGATCGTTAAAAGTATCAATGAGTTCATTCAGTTTTTCAATGACAATCTTTATTTTTGCTTCAAGGTCGTTGAGCCTCTTCTCAAGATCTTTAACTTTACGTTCTATAGAATTAGACACCATCATCACCTCTAATAAAACTAGAGGTTTAGAGGAAATTAAAAGTAGAGTATGAGACTTATGAGATATTTACTGTAGCATTCGCTAGGAGCTCTTTATAGTGCACTCTTGATTTAAATTCAGCGATCTTCCCTATATTCCAGTTCTTAAGAGGCCTGTAGTAGCCAACTATACGACTCCATACATCTACGTTCTTAGAGCCGCATCTTGGGCATATGTCGTATACACCTACGCCGTTCCATCCACATCTATTACATACGGTTATAGCAGGGGTTATGCTGAAGTATACCACTTGTGTGCTCTTCACTAAGCGGTATATGAATTTCTTAAGTACCTCTGGTTCGGGGCTTTCAGCTAGGAATATGTGCATCATTACTCCACCTGTGAATTCTTGCTGTACTATACCTTCCCATTTCGCTCTTAATGTTATTGGTACGTCCGCATAGTATGGCACTATCGAGTTACTATAGAATGGGACGCCGTCTACATTAGGCATGGCGAATTCTCCTTTTTCTACTTCTTCTTTAAATAGCTTGCAGTCCAGCATAGCTAACCTATAAGCAGTAGATTCACCCGGTATTTCCTCTACATTATATAGGACGCCGTCCTCACGTTCGAACTCTTCTGCAATACTTCTCACTAGAGCCACCATCTTCTTCATCAACAGGGTAGCTTCTTCCATATCCTTAACTGAGCCATCAGTCCATAGATCTGGCCTACCCATGAAGTTCGCGGCCGCTTCAGGTAATCCTATTATGCCTATTGTGCTATAATGATTGTGCAGGTGACCTAAATAGGCCCTAGTTATAGGCATAAGGCCTAACTTGAGACTACGCTCATATCTAGATCTCCACAATGCAAGAACTCTTCTAGCTTCTAAGCATTTACTGCGGATGAGTTCTTCGAATACATCCCATTCACCTCTCGAGAGATACGCTAATCTAGGCATATTAAGCGTAATTACGCCTATCGATCCTGTGGCATCAGGCATTGCCCATATACCTCTTGGCGTATGCTTTTCGTCATTACCACTGCCATTTGTAAGGAAGAGCCCTATTTCGTTTAGTTTGCTCATATCTATAGTCAGTCTACAACACATAGCATATAGAGCTTCAACATTAGTAGCATATCCGTTTAATATGTAGGCTACTCCTCTCTTCGCCAGTGCCTCAAATATTGAGTCCGTTAATTCTCCCCATCGTCTTCCATCCCAATCGAATCTCCTAGTTATCATTATTGTGGGTATTGGGAAGGTGAAAGGTTGCCCGCGCGCATCGCCTTTTGAGTACAAATCGAATAATATCTTGTCAAGTAGAAGAGCCTCATCTAAGAATTCTCCGGCTTTTCCAATAACTTTACCTCCAATTATGGAGGGAGCATCTAAGAATTCCTCAGCTACATCCATAACGAGAGTTATATTCGTAAATGGACTTTGATATCCATTCCTTGTTGGATAGTTAAGCTCATAAAGGAGCCTTTGTAATGCTTGACTTATTGAATGCTCGTCAAGGTTATCCCTCTTAATGAATGGAGCCATATATAGATCAAAGGCACTAACAGCTTGCGCTCCAGACCATTCCTGCGCCGCTAGGAAGAAGAAGTTCACTAAGTGGGATACTGCGGTATCTAAATGTTTTGCAGGCTTAGAGAATATTGTGGGCGTTTTAAGACCGAGTAGTAGCAATTTTTGAAGTGACCAACCGGCACAATAAGGAATCCAGAGTGAATGGGGTAGTTTATGTATGTGTATATAGCCCTTAAGATGGAGATCTACTGCTTCAGGAGGTAGATAATATTTCAATACTTCCTCACGTTTTAAGATGCGGTCTAAAATGTACCCTAGGAAGTTACTATAGGATATATTTTCATTAGCATTTTCCTTAACTTCCCAATCTATTTTACCTAAATAGCTCCTTTCTATATCTGCTATCTCAGGAACCTCATGTTTTTCTTCACGTCGCTGGATTAAGTCGTAGGTTTTCATTTTGTTACACCACCACTTAAGTAGATAGCACGGTAGAATTTAAAGATAGCGCCTAAGATAAGTTATCATAACAACTGATGAATTGCCTAAGACATCATATTTCACCTATAAAGGTTGCAAATAGAGATTGACAAAATGACAAGAGGATATTATGTGAAGTCCGCTGTAATTGTCTTTTTAGATAAGGAAATATATAAGTAATGTTTAGAATATAGGTTAATTTGATGATGAAACCGCCAGTGGCAGATTTAATGAAGAGCCTTACGAGAGCTGATAAATATTTGCATAAATCTATGTTTTATTTGAATGTATTCTCCATATAATTTTAAATTCTTATTTGATGAATTATTGCATAAATCTTCTGATTATATTCATTAAGCTAAAGGTTATAAGGCAAAATTAGGAAAATTGGAAGTGTGAGAAAATGGCGCCAAGAATAGGCGTAACTATTTGGTCACTAGGTCTTACTAGGAGTGAGGATGACCTAAGGAAACAACTTGAGATAGCGAATGAAATAGGAGTTGAAGGAGTTCAACTATGGTGTGTTGACTATGGTCCTAACGCTCCATGTCTATTAGATCCGGATAGATGTGGAAAAGATGAGAGAAGGAAGATAAGGCGTCTAATAGTGGAGACCTATGGATTAGAGATTACAGGATGTTGTGCCCAATTAAGTGGAACTAAAAGGATAGGAGGACTAGATGATCCTGAAGGATTGGAGAAGAGAATAGAGAAGACGAAGAAGGCATTGGAATTAGCAGTAGATTTAGGAACGCCAATTGTTACTACACATCCAGGTATAATACCAGAGAATAAGAACGATCCTACGTACAAAGTAATATTTCGTAGTATATCAGAGATAGGTAGATATGCAGAGAAGATAGGTGCGTTCTTCTGCATCGAAACAGGCTTAGAAAGACCCATTATTCTTAAGCAATTTATAGATGACGTAAGTAGTGATAGTGTGAAAGTTAACTACGATCCAGCTAACTTACTAAAATATGGAAAGGAGGAAGTAGTAAAGGGGGTTAAAATATTAGGTAAGCTAATCGTTCATACGCATGCTAAGGATCATAACCCTAAAACGAAAAGAGCTACTGTAGGTGAAGGACTAGTTCCATGGAAAGAATATCTTGAAGCTTTAAAGGAAATCG
>JAGGUS010000037.1 GCA_021158375.1 Thermoprotei archaeon | reverse complement strand
TATATTTTGGATTGCAGTAGATCTTTACTAGGAGATGATGATCTCGATCACTGCCGAGTTACGATGAGGCACACCCGCCCCACTGAGTTCTATAGACTGAGAATAAGCACGTAATTAGAATTCGATCAAAAATTCAAATCAGCATCAGAGGCGCTCCTCATTATTTTGTCGGCCCCGCGATTTATCATCACCTATTAATCCGATAACTATGGCTATCATTTAAATTTTAGCGCTCCTCAGACCTCACAAATATTACATACGACAATATGAAGCATACCAGTGTGAATATCACTAATATAGCTATATGCCACCATCCATGGGACAATATCTCGTTTAGTGTTACTGTTCGACGGATCATCCTACTATCTACTTTCACGATTATCTCTGAACGCATAAGCGCATTTGCTACTACTTGATAATGCGTTATCAGTGAAAATTGCCTTATCTTGTTATTAAGTTCAGCTAGCCTTCTAGAATACTCAATAAATTGCCGAGAAATCCCTTCTTTCCCTGGTTCATGTACCATAGGGGGAGGACCTAACATCGCTTCAGCTATCATATAGGACGCTAATGGAAGTATAAATGCGAATATGGCCCATATCATTATGCTTATAGCTAGGCTAGTAGAAGATTTCTTTGATAATGTTGAAAGTAATACTGACATTGCATAGAATGAGAGCGTTATAAGTATGGATAGTAACGTATAAAGTCCAAACCTTATAACATTATTTAATGTCAGGCTCATTCCATATATTAACACGCCAAAAACCATTGTTAAAAGGCCCGTTATACCCATCGCTATTACGATTATACAAAGACCAGCTAACGCTTTACCATTTATTACAGAATCCCTATAAACAGGCCTTGCAAGTACTAATTTTAATGTACCTCTTTCTCGTTCACCAGATATAGCATCATAACCTAGTGCTATACCTAGTATAGGGCCAAGTATGGCAATACTACTGGTTAAGTTGGAGATACCCCTTATTAACAATAATTTCCTAGTTCCCTTAAGGTTACTTACTGAAGCATATCGAACCATAGAGTACGTCCCTATGTGGATTAGTATTAATATGAATAATATTATCCACAGTCTCTTACTTCTTATCATGTCAGAGAATTCCTTTCTAGCTATAACTAGTATGAACCTAGACACTAACCTCACCTCCTGATTTTTCGTAGAGAATAGTATAAATTTGCTCCCATGAAGGCGGGATCTCCCTGAATGTTTTGATCTCTATTCTTAGATCCTTAAGCACTTTAGCGATCTCTTTAATGATATCATATCGGCTATTAACTACGATTCTTAAATCATTGATAATTATTTCGTCAACCCCATTAATGTTCTCTATATCTTTCTTTATTAAATCTAAAGTACTGCGATCGAAAACTTCGATTTCATATTTATACCCATAAGCATCTCTTATCGCCTTAGTTAATTCTTCAAGACTTCCTTCCATTATTACCTTACCCATTCTCATTATGGCCGCATGAGTGCATATCTGTCCTATTTCATACAGCAAGTGAGTGCTTATAATTACAGTCTTGCCTCCTTTAGCGATAGTAACTATTAGCTGGCGGATCTTAGTAGCACCATATGGATCAATTCCAACCGTAGGCTCATCTAAAATTATTAGATCTGGATCTTTAAGAATCGCCTGTGCTATTCCTAACCTTTGCTTCATACCTCTAGAGAACGTACCGACTTTATTCTTCGCATATTCTTTAAGACCAACTATTTCGAGTACTTCTAGAGCTCTCTTCCTGGCCGTATTCCTATCCATACCGTCTAATTCGGCTAGGTAGATTAGGTTATCTAAAGCAGATAGGTTATCATAAAATCCAAAACCCTCAGGAAGGAGCCCTATCCTCTTCCTTATCTCTACTGATTCCCTAATTACGTCATACCCCAATACTAATGCTTTTCCTTTAGTAGGAAGGGTTAAACCAGCCAAAATTGATATTAAAGTGGTCTTTCCAGCACCATTATGTCCGAATATGCCAAATACCGTTCCTTTAGGTACTTTTAGATCGGCACCATCAACAGCTCTTACATCTCCATAATACTTACATAACCCTTTAGTTTCAACTACGTATTGCATATTCTTTCTTACCTCCTGCCAAATAGCTTATAGACTACTATGAGAATGACTATGACTGTGCTAAGAATTCCCAACGCGTAATAAAGTGCATGGCTTGTTTGTAACACCTCTACGTGTATGGCACGCTTGTCAATAGATAGCTGAGATGAACTGACATTGATGATTATGTAGTAATCTCCACTATCTACATCTGGTGGCACGTCTATGTATATTGAGAAGGTAACGCTATCTCCTGGCTTTATCTCATTAACTCTATCTGGGACTACAGATATGTTGAAATCGCTAGGATAATCTACTATATTTACTTTAACGTCCGTTAATGTATTATAGCCCGTATTCTTAACTGTTAATGAGAAGGTGCCCGTGCTACCTGCATTTATCTTTACGAAATAGTTTTCAGTAACGTACTTCATCTCGTATTTACCAAGCACACTAAGGCCTATTTCTTCCTCGTAGGTGTTATTTAGACAGGTGGCTACAACCTTCATTAGCAAAGTAGTTGGTTCTACGTCAGGAGGTATTTGTACCTCGATTAGATACGTCCCTACTTCACCTGCACCTATTAGTATTTTAGAAACTACATTCCCTGAGAGATCTTTAATTTGATATGAGAAGTCCTTTGGAAGCCCTGTTACGTTTATGCTGACCAACCCTTCTGCATCTCCTACATTCTCTAGGATCATCCTATATTTAACCGTAGATCCAGGATATCCTTTGAGAAATGGCGTATTTATAGTCATTCTTATGATGGGATTACCGCGTTTTACTATAATTAATATCTCCTTTGAATAATTAACGGGATATTCAAATGCTGATACTTCTAATATCACCCTATATGTGCCATCGTGGATATCAGTCGGTACATATAGTCTAAGCCTTATTTTCGTTTTCTCATTAGGAGATAACGTTATACTGCTTATGGTCTTTCCGTTTTGATCTAATATGTCATAAGCCCAATTTACATCAGGCACATCAATATTTATCATGAAAGACACATCTACATCAAATGGGTTACTTATCGTAATCCATGTGCTTATTATATCGCCAGGGACTCCTCTGACTATAGGATGTTCAACGTTTATCACCTTCTCCTTTGGTTTCTCAACAACAATAGATAAATTATCAGAAATAACGCCTACCGAGTAATTAAGCATTATATGTAACTCGTAGGTACCTTCCTTAACGTCTATTGGCTCGATTATAAGATACACCGTCCTGCTCCCCATAGATG
>JAGGUS010000130.1 GCA_021158375.1 Thermoprotei archaeon | reverse complement strand
ACGTTGGGTAAGGTGGTCCTCGGCACGAGCATAATAGTGAAGGCAATTCTAAAGCTTGGTAGATGGCTACCTAGAGACAGCTATGAACGCGAAATTAAAACGCATGAGAAATCAAGGCTACTGATCCGCTTGCTAAAGGAGAAGCAGATAAAAGTGCTTTTGCCTTTCGCGGCCCTCGTAGAGGTAACAGGCGTATTGACAAGACTTACTTCGAAAAGCTTAGCCAGAGATGTAGTAGAGTCCCTGAGAACTACGGAGGACTACCAAGTGATTTATGAGGAGGAGATCAGGGATTCAGTTATCGATTTGGTTCTTGAAACAGGAGCTAGTAGTTTCGATACTTATTTCATGACAATTGCTAAGCTCTATAATGCGACGTTAATAACGGATGATGAGCCTATGGCCATATATGCGGAGCGTATAGGAATAGACACTATCCTTGTAAGGAGAATAAGTAGAAGAGAGCTGATAGCTAAAATCGACAAGTTGGTAAATAATTAACATAACAGGTCTTGAATCTTAGAAATTTTGTTAAGTCTTACCTGCGATGAAATAGTGTAAACTACTGTCATAAGCATTATATTGCCGCAATAACTCCTAGTTAGCTTGGGAGAGAGTCTATGGGATCGTCGCTGAAAATTTTGTGATGACCTTCCATTTGCTTCATGATTAGTATTTAGCTCCTCTAATCTTAACTCTTTCCTAGCCTTCTCGAAACAATGTTGTAAATAACTACTCTATGTTCATAAATATCGAAGCTATAGGAATTCCCTTGCAGTCGTCTTCTTTATGTACTCCAATATAGTGGTATTCTCATACATTCTCTTCTTGAAGTAGACGTCTATGTACGATACGATTTCATCATGTATTCCAATTCTTGCCTTACTGACACCAAGTAATTTAGATAGGTAGCCTTCAGGACAGAGTAGGTCAATTATCCTCTCCTCAAGCTCATGGGAAATGCTGATATTATTTAAACGCACTAGACCGTGTAATACTTCGTGATGAATTAGATCGACTATCAACTTTATGTCTAGGCATGTACATCAAAACCTCTTCTCTTAAGCTCCTCGTACACTCTTATGCCCATATTCTCGTCTAGAAGAAGTCTAAGTTTCTGAGGCAATAAGTATCTCCTCACGTCCCAGAATCTTAGCCGCGTATAATAATGTTACTCTCACATCCTCGATGCTTATCCTATAATCTTCTGCAATCTCTTCAGGCTTCATTCCTGTAGCTAGGAGCTTTAGTATTAGGTCTGCAGTTATCCTAGTACCGCGAATTACAGGCTTACCGGCCATGACTCGTGGATCAATAGTAATCCTATCGAGGAGCTCCTCCAAGTGAAACTCACCTATTTGATATATCGAGCTAGATAACTATATTCTTTATCGTCTAGAAAATCTCTAAATGAAAAGCTATTAGCTAAGGTAAAGGTAGGTAATGAAAAATATGAGCATCACTTCACGAGGTCTTAGTTAAAGCGACCGAGACACGAATTCGCACCTTCAATGGCAAGTTCATTAAGTTCTCTACACTAAGCTTGTCCCTGATAGTTGTCTAAGTAGAGAAAAACATTTATATCTTCAACCCCTACTCCCATAAGGGGATTTGGGAAAATGGGAGAATTAAAGGTCACATTAGATGAGGAGTTACTGAAATTGTTTAAAGAAAGAGCGTACAAGATCTTCGGTTATAAAAAGGGATCGTTAAAGTCTGCAGTCGAATTAGCTATTAAGGATTTCATTGATCGTATAGATCTACTCCAAAGAGAGGATCTAAGCGTTAAGGACATAAGGGGATTATTGAAGGATTTGAAAGTCACATCAGTTGAACTCCAACATAAAGCCCTTAAGCTCTGGGTAAAAGAATGTTCCTCATAGACGCTAACATAATCCTTGAAGTCCTACTGGAGCAGGAGAGATGTAAAGAGTGCGAGGAGTTCCTTGAGAAAGTTAGGAGGGGTGAAATAGAAGCCTCCATATCTCGCTTTAGCTTATACTCCATTGAATTAATAATGATAAGATATGGTAAGATCGAAGGGCTAAAGCTCTTCCTAACCCTACTTTCAACATTTAGAGGTCTAACCATCATAACCACATCGCCTATAGATGACGTCCACGCTCTGCAGGTTATGAAAAAGTTTAATCTAGACTTCGATGATGCTATTAACTACTATATCGTTAAGAAATATAAGATGGAGGGTATCGTAAGTTTTGACAAACACTTTGATAAAACTGATATAAAGAGGGTAGAGCCTATAGATATATTACAAAGATATTCTAAAACTTGATAAGATATCGTTGACTAATTGTTGACTAATTCATCGCACATCAATGTATACTCTTAAGGTTTCAATATTGTAATGACAATATCAGCGGTACTTCAAGGTAATATAGCGCGTTAATTAAAAAGCTTTCACTCATAGATCCTATCAGCCATTAGAGATTTAGAACTAAGGGTTTATATATCTATATCCCTATAGGGATAAAGGGTGTTTATGAAAGGCTTAAAAGTTTACGTGGATGAAGAGTTGGAGAAGAGGTTTCGTAAGGTAGCGATGGAAGTATACGGTTATGGTCGTGGTTCTATCAGTAAGGCTGTTGAAGATGCTATGAGGAAGTGGCTTTTGGAACATGAAATCATGCTAGCCGAAATCAAAATTCCAGATGATCCCGTTAAAGCAATAAGGGGTATGTTGAAACATGTGAAGAAAAGTGGGGTTGAGCTTCAACATGAGGCTCGATCAATTAGGGCCAAGAAAACTAAATACTGACAAAGTCTATTTCGTAGACTCTAATATATTCCTAGAGCTTGAGTTAGATCAAGAACATGCGGATGAATGTGAAGCGTTTCTAAATAAAGTTAAAGTAGGCACGTTGAAGGCCATAATCACGTGTTTTCATATAGACAGCATACTAATCGTCATGGAAAATTATGGTAAGAAGCCGCACGAACTAAGGACATTTATCTCATCTCTTTACGGCTATAAGGGGTTGAGAATATACTACTTATCGCTACTTGATAGAATCTCAGCCACCAAGTACATGGAGAAGTATGGCTTAGACTTCGACGACGCACTAGCTTATTCTGTTATGAAAAAAGTTGGAATAAATAAGATAGTCTCCTACGATAAACACTTCGACTCACTAAGAGACATAATACGGCTGGAACCTAGTCATTTTCTAATCTAAACGGAAATATTGTAGAACACCCGATGGATAGAGAAAAGCAGACAACCGCTAATGTAGAGATCTCTCGAAATTACTCCAAAGTAGCCTAAATGTTAGATTCCATAGTAATGAAAGAACTGAGACGTTTACAATTATCCCTAGGATTGCTCTGAAAAAGTGTAAGAGAAATATTTATATCCTGAGATATCTAGATTTCCATGGTTATCTATGCCTACTCTCCTCGTTAAGAACGTGCCTGAAGACCTTATGAGGGAATTAAGGAAACTGAAGGTTGAGCTAGGCTGTAGAACGTGGGCAGAGCTCCTAGAAAAGCTTGTTAAGCTCAGATCAAAAGATGTAATAATCATCGAGAAGGAAGATCTAGAAAAAATGAAAAGAGCTGTCGACAAGTTCCTAGAACTAAGAAATATCGTAACGGAGAAATGGAGTGAGGGAACGGTATTAGAGGAGATTAGGAGGACTAGACGTCATGAGACCGAGGGTTCCGACATTAGATGCTAACGTGTTCATAGCAGCACTAAAGACCGATGAAAAATACAGTAAGGAATGCGCTAACATCCTTCGTAAGCTACCAGGTAATTTCGTTCTAGCAGGGCCTAGCATAGTATATCAAGAGGTTTGCGGAACATTAGCTAGAAGAGTCAGTATAGATGTAGTTCGTAGGGCTGAGAAGTTCCTAGATTCAGTACTTCATCCAAAGCTAGTCTTCGAGTGCGATAGGAGCATAGGAGCTTCTGTAAGGCGGCCTACTCTTTATGCTATAAGTATAACATATACTCAGTAGATGCCCTGTACTTGAAGGTAGCTTTAGATCTAGGAGCCATATTGGTATCACTAGATGAGAGAGATTTCATAGATAGGGTAAAACGCAGGAATCCACCAATTGAGGTATACCACGTCTCTGAGTTCCCATATTAAGAGTGAAGATACTCATTCTCCAGACATGATGATGTTTCTGGT
>JAGGUS010000114.1 GCA_021158375.1 Thermoprotei archaeon | reverse complement strand
CAGAGTACACTACAACAATTAACCCAAGAGAACAATAAGCTAAAGAAGCAATTAGACGAGCTACAAAAGAAATTAAATCCGAATCTTGTTGATAAAATAAAGGCTAGAGGGAAATTAATAATAGGCACAAGTGCTGATTGGCCGCCTTTTGAATATGTGGATGCTAATGGTAACATTGTAGGAATAGATATCGAAATAGCTAAAAGAATAGCACAGGAATTAGGAGTACAACTTGAAATAAAGGATATGAAATTCGATGCCCTTATAGGGGCATTAGAAACTGGAATGGTGGATATAGTAATAGCTGATATGACGCCAACCCCTGAAAGAGAGCAAATGGTCGACTTCTCAATACCTTACTACTTCTCAAAAGGTAATGCTCTAATAACTTTAATAGGGCACGAAGTAAAATCCATTGATGATCTAAAAGGCAAGAAAGTAGGAGTTCAATTAGGAACAATTCAGGAGGAGTGGGCAAAGGAGAACTTAAAGGGTATTGCAACAGTAGTCTCTTACGATAAAGTATATCCAGAGATGATTATGTCTCTAAAGCGCGGTGATATAGATGCAATTATAGTCGGTGACATAATTGGAAGCGTCCTAGTAAAGAAGGATCCTGAGCTAACTATCTGCATGTATGTCGGTGGAGAGCAGGTAGGCGGTGCGGTAGCCATGCCACAGGGTGCCGAAGATCTGAAGTATATTGTAAATAAAGTGATAAATGATCTCATGACAAGCGGTGAACTTAAAAAGATATTCGAAGATCAGATCTCTAAGTGGCTTGGAATAGGATAAGAGGTGAGTATGGATGGCGAATACAAACCCTCTATTTTTTATCGCTAAATTAATTCCATATCTCGCTCAAGGTCTCATAACTACTCTTCAAATGAGTCTTCTCTCATTCTCCTTTGGCTTATGTATAGCCACAATCCTTACACTTATGAGAGTTTTTGGTAATTCTCCATTACGCATAATAGCTAGGTCTTATGTAGAAGTCTTTAGAGGCACTCCTACATTAGTCCAACTCCTACTAATATATTTCGGCTTGCCGTCGATAGGTGTGAAGTTCAATGCTATTACCGCAGCCATCATAACGTTAAGTCTTAACAGCGCTGCTTATCAAGCTGAGATATTACGTGCTTCAATAAAGGCGATACCAGAAACTCAATATCTATCTGCAGAATCACTAGGCATGAGCACTCTCCAGATCTACAGATATGTTGTGTTGCCTCAAGCTTTAAGAAATGCTATCCCTGCATTAGTTAATGAAATAGTCGCCTTAGTTAAGGAAAGCTCCCTCGCATCTGTAATAGGTGTTGTCGAACTTACAAGACGTGGAGAATACATGGTGGCTTATACCTTCCGTGCATTTGAAGTATATATTGCGGTAGCCCTTGTATACCTTGCAGTTTGTCTTGCCTTATCTCAATTGTCTAAAATAATAGAATCCAAGCTCAAAATACCCGGCTATGAGAGGGGGAAGGCTTAATGAAGCCCATCTTATTAGTTAAGAACCTACATGTGGGTTATGGTGACCACGAAGTAATACGCGGTGTATCTCTCAAAGTTGACAAAGGTGAGCGATTAGTTATAATGGGGCCTAGCGGGTCTGGAAAATCGACATTACTTAAGTCTATTGTGAGGTTAGTAGAACCATGGAAAGGAGAAATATGGATAAACTCTATTAACATACTAGATCCTAAATGTGATATAAGGAAAATTAGGCAAATGGTAGGTTTCGTATTTCAAAGCTATAACCTATTCCCCCATATGACTGTTCTAAAGAACGTAATGTTACCATTAGAAGTCGTTAGGAAGTTACCAAAAGAGGTGGCATATGAAAAGGCAATAGAAGCTCTGAAGACTGTAGGTATGGACGAGTTTATTAGTAGATATCCGCTACAGTTAAGCGGTGGTCAACAACAGAGAGTCGCAATAGCTAGAGCTCTTGCTATGGATCCAATACTGCTTCTCCTCGATGAGCCTACCTCTGCTCTCGATCCCGAATTAAAAGAGGAAGTACTGGATGTATTAAGGAGAATAGCGAAGGAAGGCATATCTATGGTTATAGTAACACACGAATTAGATTTTGCAGAAGATGTAGCTGACCGAATAGTATTCATGGATAATGGTGTAATCGTAGAGGAAGGTACTCCTAATGAAATACTATATTATCCTAAGGCCGATCGTACTCGTAGATTTCTAAGGGCAATATCAAGACGTAGATATGGCTTTAACTCCTCTGTCAAAACTAAACAAGGAGCAGTGAACGTTTAAAGTATGCTGTTATGTGTTAGTAATCTATGTGCTGATATAGGCATGTATGATGTGTACTTTATACTCTTTATTATATCGTAATGGATTTTAGCTCATACTATAAATATTATAACGGTGCGCATATGAGCTCAAAGAGGCTAGGTATAGCATTTATAGGTGCTGGCTTCTCAGCTAGATTCCATGTAAGAGCATTGACTGGAGTAAGGAACGCCGATTTAGTAGCAGTTTATAGCAGAACTGAGGCACATGCTAAGGAATTAGCCTCTTTTGCTGAAAGCTTAGGCGTGGGCAAGCCAAAAGTATATACTGATATCCATGAAATGCTGAGAGATCCGAATGTAAATGCCGTATGGATTCTTGCCCCGAATAATGTTAGAGTACCTATCGTAAAGGCAATAGCTGAGGAGGCCTCTCAGGGAAAGGGCAATCTAGTAGGTGTAGCATGTGAAAAGCCGTTGGCTAGAAATGTAGCTGAAGCTAAAGAAATGATAAGACTAGTGGAGAAGGCTGGTTTAATTCATGGTTATCTAGAAAATCAAGTTTTCATGCCTTCAGTAGTACGTGGAAAGGAGATCCTATGGAAATACGGCGCTAAATATGCAGGTAGGCCTTACCTTGCTAGAGCTGCTGAGGAACATGGCGGGCCTCACTCAAGTTGGTTCTGGAAACCAACCGTTTCTGGAGGCGGCGTGCTTTTAGACATGATGTGCCATAGTCTCGAAGCCTCTAGATACCTACTCATAGACCCTGAAAAGGGTAAGGACAGCATAAAGCCAAGAAAGGTATATGCAGAGGTAGCCTCGCTTAAATGGACTACTGATAGATATCGAGAAGAGTTAAAGAAGAAATTCAATGTGGATTATTCTGTCGAACCTGCTGAAGATTATGCAACAGCCATCGTTGTGTATGAGGATGATGAAGGCAACGTAATAATGAGTGAAACGCATACTTCATGGTGCTTCATAGGTGCTGGATTAAGATTGACCTTTGAGGTACTTGGTCCTGAATATTCTTTATGGATAAATACACTACAGCCTGAACTGTTCACGTTCTTTAGTAGAAACGTCAAAATACCTCCAACTGAGGAATTCGTAGAGAAGCAGAATGCGGATCAAGGCTTAATGCCTACCATTCCTGATGAAGCGGTAACCTATGGGTATCAAGCTGAAGATAGACATATGGTCGATTGCTTCATTAAGGGTATTAAACCCCGTGAAGACTGGTATGATGGGCTTTTAATAGTTCAATTGATGATGGCATGCTATATGTCTGCAGAAAAGGGCATGAAGATTGACTTTAGTCCAGAGGCTATTGAGAACTACATACCACCTGTTGCAAAAGGTAAATGGAATCCTAGATCTCCCTTGGTATGAGCCTTCTCTAGATATTCTTTACCACATCCTCATTATCTTACTTAATACTCATTCAAGCGTTATATACTGGGCTATGACTTAAAGTGGTAATAAGTGACTAGTATGCGGAATTACCGGGTTGGTATAATTGGTTGTGGCAATATAGCTAATGCTCATGCTAAAGCATACCTTAAGCTTGGGCTGAGAATTGTCGCTGCGTGTGATATAGATAATAAAAAGTTGACAAGTTTTAAGGAACGTTATGGCGTTAAGAGAGCATATGTCGATTACAATAAAATGCTTAAGAGAGAGGAGTTAGACATCGTTAGTATATGTACTTGGCCAACTCTTCATTGCGAGATGACAATAGCTGCTGCGGAAGCAGGAGCTAAAGGAATATTCTGTGAAAAACCCATGGCTCTGAATCTAAAAGAAGCAGATATGATGTTAGAAGCATGCAGGAAGGCAGGATCAAAGCTATTAATAGGTCATATAAGGAGATACATGACCATTTACAATAAAGCTAAAGAAATAGTAACCTCTGGTATAGTAGGTGAAGTAACCTTTATTCATGGTATGACTGTTGGGGATTTAATGAGCGATGGCACTCATCTTATAGATCTAGTACGCTTTATAATTGGGGATAGAAAAGTACGATGGGTATTCGGACAAGTAGACCTCTATGAAAAACGGAAGAGATATGGACACTATGTAGAAGATGCAGCTATAGGCTATTTTGAATTTGAGAATAATGTTAGAGCGTTTATTGAAGTGTCTCAACTTACAGGATCTCAAGTATCGGTAGGGAATGTAGGATTTACTAAGGAGAGCATTTTCAAAGACCTCGCTCGTGCACAGAAGATAAACTGGTGGAGAGGAGGTGTAAAGTATTGTACGATTCATGTAATGGGAACAGAAGGAAGAATCGAAGTAGGGGAGTGGGAGAAACCTAAAATTAAATATAAAGGAAAAGGGGACAGCGATTGGAGATTTCCATTAGTGAAAGAAAGAGATCCTTTCGTCGAAGAAGTACGTGACTTAATACGAAGTATTGAGGAGGATACAGATCCGCTATCAAGCGGAGAGCAAGCACGTAATACTCTTGAAATAATGATGGCTATATACGAGTCTGCCTATCGTAGAGAAGTAACACTACTCCCATTAGAGATAGACTATAATCCGCTCTTCGTAATGATTGAAGGAGGTGCATCTAATTGAAGTCATCAATCATGACTAGGGTATACTGGCCTTGCTATAAGTGGCCAGGAAGAACGTTTAACTTCACACTAATTGAAATCCTTAAGAGAATAGCGAGGAGCGGATATGAAGCAGTAGATTTATGTGAATATCCCTTAGAGTTCTGGCCATTAACCATGACGAAATGTGAAATGAAAAAGCTTAAGGATACTCTCGAATCACTCAATTTAAAAGCGTCCGGTATAACCATTCCAACCTTCTCCCCTGGCTTAGAACTAATACCTATAGAGGACGATAGAAAAATCATCCTTAAGCGCATGGAACGTGCAATAGATCTTGTGTATTATTTAGAAGGGAGGACGGTTATGTATGGAATATGTCCCGTAGCGATATTTGGAGTTTCTCGTGAGCAGACGTACAAATGGACGCTTGAACTATTTAAGAAGAGTTCTTCACTTGCAGAAGATCGAGGTATTGATATAGCTATCGAGTTCGTTAATAGAGCATTCCCGACTTCCGATAGCATACTTCAATTTCTAAATGAAGTCGGATCGAAACACGTAGGTTTATGCCTTGAAGTAGGCAATATAAACGCTAGGCCTAAAGATGAGACATTAGAAGAACATATTGAGGCTTGCAAAGAGTGGATAAAACTCGTCCATTTAGTAGATCCAGTTAACGACGAATGGCTCAGAAGAATAGGAGTTAATATGAAATGGGTCATAAGAAAGCTTAAAACAATAAATTACGATGGTTACTTAGTTACTGAAGCCTTTGCAAGAGAAATAGCTTGTAATAAGTTAGATGGCGAAATAGCTAAATCTGCAAACTATTTAAAGGAATTAATACGCCATACATAGCTCAATCCACTATTAATCCTTATATTATATTTTAATACAAAAATAGGCTAGGGAAATGCATAGGAGTGTATTATTATGAATAAAAAAGCCGAAAAACTTATTCTTATAGGCATAGATTCTCTTATATTAGACTTCACCGAGCGCTTCATAAAAGAAGGCTTAATGCCGAATATAAAGAGATTAATGGAAAACGGTTCGTATGGCTATGCCCTTCCCTCTATGCCAACTTTTACACCTCCAAATTGGACTACTATAGCGACTGGAGCAGATCCAAGTATACATGGAATTAAAGGATGGGTATTCGATTCTAGAGCCTGTAAAGTAGAGTTTCTATGGACTGTTGCTGCAAGAGCAGGAAAGAAAGTCGTATTGCTTAGATATCCCTGTGGCTATCCTGCTACTCATCCGAATGTAATAGCTATAGCTAATGGCGCT
>JAGGUS010000232.1 GCA_021158375.1 Thermoprotei archaeon | reverse complement strand
TAGCCTCCTCTTTAGTTAGGAGTATGTGTTTGGGAACTAATACATGATCAAATATATTAAATTTCTTTGGCATTACTTATAAAACCTCCTGCCTACTACACAAAGAATTAGAATATATATAAACTTTACTTACCCATGATATTCATGGCGGGCCGGCCGGGATTTGAACCCGGGACCACTGGGTTAAAAGCCCAGCGCTCTTCCTGGCTGAGCTACCGGCCCTATTAAAGACTTATACACGACCTAATAAATTTATTTCCTATCACGGAGTATAATCTAAAAACCAGCCAGATAGGGATCTTCAGGCTTGAGTATCTCTCTTAAAAATACAGTAGCGTAAGAACCGCGAGGTAGGAAAAAGTTGAGCAATAAGGTAGACTTATAATACTGCATTTCATAAATCATAGGAATGTAAGATGTAGGACGAAAAGTACCCTTGATGGAAGGTACTACAGGACGAGGGTTCTTAAAGCAATCAAGAGAGATACCCTCCTCATCTAATATGTCGAGTATTATTTCGTCAGCGAAGTGTTCAGTTAGGTTAAAACTAGAGCCAATTAGAGGGAGCTGAAGAGAAGCTAAACCCAACTCTATACATTCCTTAGCCTGTTCTATCTCGAATTCTTTTACTATCTTCTTAAAGGTACCACTATTGTAAAAGAAGACTACATCGCCAGGTATAACATCATTTACCAAAAGCCCCATTGAGAGCCTGCGACTTAGAATCTTATTGAACAGATAGGCCTGATAAGCTTCGATAAAAAGCCTGCGTAACCATAAGGGTAAGCGAAGAATTGCTCCTTCATAATCGCCTTTATTCTTAGCTAAGTGTTTAATCAGAATACGTTCATATCGAAGAGATGAAGGGAAGAGATTCAAGGCACGCTTATAGTCAAGAGTCTCCTTCAGGAAGAGTCGAGCTCTTTTACTCCTCTCACTTTCATAAGGATATACTGTAGTAAGGAGTTCTAGTACGGCAGATTTAAAATCTTTAAGCAGTAGGTACTTACCTACTATATGGGTATTAGGGCGTATAGTACCGAAACGCTGATATCCAAAGTAATTAGGAAGACCACCATGTTTATGCATATCTTTAAGTATTTGATCTATTATCTTAAATAGAGACTCTACATTCAGAATGAGCTCACGAATTAATATGTTGAATACATTACCTAAGTTATCACCAATAGCGATTCCTCTAGGAGATGAACCTAATAATGATAAGGATAAATATCTAGATTCACTAAAGATTAAGCCTACTTTATCAAAAACATACTCTGAAGCAACGCTAACGAATTGACTTGTAAAAGCACGCGAATCCTTTATTCCTGAGAAGCCAACGTTTTTAGACTTGAACGTACTTTTAATCCATATCTCTATTAAGCTAAAAGGGAGATTGCACTTAGTTAATGTATATATTGAATACAGACCTCTTACTTTACTATAGAGGAATCGTATCTCATCTGGATTAATTAAGACTATACCGTTTTTAAATACTTCAAATACCTTGAAATCTAATGAATGCTTACGTATCTTGCCATTTATAGGAGGAGTTCTGGATATGTAATATTCAAGACCTAGAAGCTCATCAAGTCTTGAACGTGTCTTGATAACGGTCATACGCATCATTTTAATATAACTTAAGGTGACCAGTAACCTTATCTATTAACTTGGATGGTGCAGGGCCTATGCCTAATGCTGTTATAGTGTTCGGTGGAAGCTCAGTAAGACCAGCATCACGGATTATAACAGCGGGCAAACCGAGAGATTTTGCCTGCTCGTATAACTTCAGGATTTCATCGAGGGAAGCTCTTAACGCTACTTTCTTTTGTAATTGACTTAACCATGCCCTGACCCATTCAGGTCTTGTTCTCTTCGTTTCTTCGAAAGCAGCAACAGCGGCATGAGCAGCCTGAACTGCAGCCTTGCCAGGACTCATCTTTATATCGCTTCGAAGTACTAAGACTTGCTTATATTCTACTTCCTCTTTAGAAGATACCATTAAGCTCACCGAATATTAGGAGACACATACGTTGTTAAAAGCACTTCTGCGAAAGATATTTATATTAAGTGATAAGGCTTAAATGCGAGTAACTATGAGCGAGCTAAAGTTACCAGTATGTAGTTCATGTGGCAGGCCAATACCGCCACATGAAAGAGGAGTTAGGTTTCCCTGTCCTAACTGTGGTGAGGTTATCATATGGCGATGCCCACGTTGCCGTAAAATGGTGAATCCGTATAAATGTCCTAAATGTGGATTTGAGGGGCCTTAGTATGGGAGGGAGGGTATTAGTAGTAGTTAAAGTATATCCTGAAAGTCCTGAGACAGATCTCAACGAAGTAATAGATCGTATAAAGAAAGCGCTTCCAGAGAACATAAATCTCGAGAAAACAGAAATAGAGGAAATAGGATTTGGTATAAAGATCTTAAGAGCATATATAGTTATGCCTGAGAAATACGAGGGAGGGACTAGCGCCATAGAAGAGAAATTATTAGGCACTGAGGGCATAAGTCAGATAGAGATAGAGTATGTAACGAGATTGCCTACGTAAATCAATGCCTAAATACAAATAAATTTATGAACCCTTTCTCCTATTTATATTGAGGATAATTACGTAGGGAATGCCAATGTCTGGTAGAGGTAGTAGTGAGAAAAAGAAAGAGGTTAGGTTGAGAGTAGCCGAGGCAAGCCAGAGAGATATAGGTAGAGGAAAAGTTAGAATACCACCAGAGATCATGAGTAGGTTAGGTGTAACAGTAGGCGATGTAGTCGAAATAATCGGTAGAAGGCGCACAGCAGCTGTCGTATGGCCAACACATGCAGAAGACCAGGGAATGGATATTATTCGAATGCATGGTATAACGAGGAAGAACGCAGGAGTAAGTATAGGAGATAGGGTTATCGTTAGAAAAGCACGTGTCAGACCTGCTCAGTCAGTTAAGTTAGCCCCTGCATCCATTCAGTTAACAGTTGATTCGAACTTCGTTAATTATATAAAAAGAAGGATGCTTGACTATCCTCTTACTGAGGGAGATTATATACAGATACCAGTACTTGGCCAACCAATTCCTTTTGTAGTGGTTAAGACCAGACCATCAGGCGTTGTAATAGTTACAGAGGATACTGAGATTATAGTATTTGAGAAACCAGTAGAGATAGGGAAATTACCTCGTGTAACTTATGATGATATTGGTGATCTTGAGGAGGCTAAGCAGAGGATTAGGGAGATGGTCGAACTACCCTTAAAGCATCCAGAACTATTTAGGAGATTAGGAATAGAACCACCAAAAGGAGTACTACTATAC
>JAGGUS010000047.1 GCA_021158375.1 Thermoprotei archaeon | reverse complement strand
AAGGTCAAAAATTCAGATGTCGAGCATAGTAGGGTCTTTAATCAAATGGATAATATTTCTTCTAGGAATTCTAGCAGCATCCGAGGCATTAGGCCTTGAAACCTTAAGCTCTATCTTACGTAGCGTTGTATCGTATCTACCGTATTTCTTAGGAGGTATCATAATATTAGTACTCGGCTTCTTCTTCACTGACTTCTTGGGTAATTTCGTAGGTGCAATGACAGAAGGTAGCAGTGTAATGCTTTCTAGAATACTAGTGTTCATGACTAAAGTAATAATGGGCTTCGCAACAATCATAATCTCTCTAAGCGTAATGAAAGTAGATGTCACGATCTTCTATATATTCGCTAAGGCTTTAGCTGAAGGGCTCGCTATAGGTGCTGCTGTAGGCATAGGGATCGCCTTAGGTTGGGGCTTTAAGGATATAATAGCTAAAAATGCAGAGAATATAATCAAAAATTTAGGCATAACATTAGGTAAAGTACAAGAGACAAGGACGATAGAAAGCTTGAAGGCAAGAATAAAGGATTTAGAAAAGGAAATCGATACGTATAGAAAGAGAGTGGAGAGCTTTGAGGCAGAACGAGCTCTCACGCTTGAAGCTTTATCAAAACCTGTAAAGAATCTAGAGGAAACATTATCAAGAGTTATTGGTGATCGGGGAAGGATAGTATTCTCTAGAGGGCGATATGAGATAGAAGTAACTAATCCTCAGGATTTCCCATGGGGCCCCGTGATATTATTATTGCAGAACAACGGGTATAACGTTTGGTTCACTTTGAAGGATAATAAGTGCATCCTTATGGCTAAGCCAAGTTTACCCTAGTGATATATTAAATATAACATGCTCAATGCAACTAATGCTGTAACTAATGTTGTTGGTATTCCGTGTTTAACCCACTCCGACAATTCCATATGATATCCTCGTCTTTCCATTATCCCTAGTGCAACTATGTTACCAGCGCTAGCTATTGTTGTCAAATTACCAAAGAATGTAGCTCCAAATAGTACGGCCCACCACAGAGGCTCTACCTCTAGTCCTAAAGCTTTCAAGTTCTCTATTACTGGTGTTATAGTGGCTACTGCTAAAACGTTATCGAGAAATGCACTTAACACCCCCGTAAATAGCGTGAGGATTACTATAAGCGTTATCTTCTCATGTGAGATTCCTGCTAAAAGCTCTGCTATCTTCTCGCTAACTCCTGTGTATTCTAGTGATCCAACAGCTCCGAAGAATATCATGAAGAACAATAGTGTATACCAATCAACCCTATGCTCTACGATATCTCTAATGGATTTCCTATCTAATATCAAGCATATGCTTGCAAAAAATAGTGCCACTCCAAGTAAGAGTGTGTTCTTCTCTAAGTTAAATAGTTCCTCTAACTTATGATAGAGTAAAAGCCCTACGAGTAGTCCCACAAACACTACAATACAGACGTCTAAATCCTTGACTATACCTTCTTCTTCACTTTTTTTATCCTCTCTCCTTAGTGCTCTCTTCATTTGTTGTAGATAATTTTTGAACATTCTCAAATTCACAATTATTAGAAGCGTCAAGGCTGTTAATGCTACTGGCGTAGCAACTCTTATGAAGTCTGATAGCGTTAGTCCTCCCCTAAATGCAACTATTACACCTACTGGATTTCCCATGAGCATTGCTGAACTACCTACATTTGATGCAAATGCGGTCATTAATATAAGTGGTATTGGGCTTAGGTTATATCTCGCAGTTAGGTAGAGTACGTTAGTAGTGATAATAAGCATTGTCGTTATATTTCCAATTATAGATGACAATACTCCTGAAAGTAACATCAATATAACTACTAATAACTCGGCATTATCCCCTATTCTATAAACGATAATCCTCATCATGTATTCAAAGAAGCCCCGCTCCTCAAGAAATCCTACAACAATCATCATACATATAAGGAATATTATTATTTCTAAGTTTGCCGAATGTATTAAGTAGTGAACATTTATTAGTCCGAATATAAACATAAGTGCTAATCCGGAGAACGCTATTATTACCTTATACTCCCAGAGGAACAATACTCCTATTATCATTAGGCTAAATACAATTAACGACATTATCTGCTTTACACTAAATTTTGCTATGTATGCTCCCGCTACCATAACGATCAATACTAAGAGTACGGTTGTTCCTTGAATGACCCTTCTATCAACGTTCACTTTGTGTTCACCAGAATGAAACTTAATTATTATGTCTAATAAAAGGATTTCCTAATCCATCTACAGATGAACAGACTTAATCTCCCCATGTTTTTAACTAATGATCTTCCTTTAAGAGAGAAAGTACATATTCCTTATATCCATAGTCAAGGTTAAGTATATTCTCATAGATCTTCTCCTCTTTATCTCTAGGTTCATCGTATATCTGGATATTATTGTTGTTAAATACATACCGAAGAGGATATTTCGCAGTTCTCGATGAGAATATCTCAACATCTTCTATGTCAATGTCTCTGTGAAATTTCAAGACCTCTCGCATTATAATGTATGCATGATATCTTAACTTAAGCCTCCTCACCTCACCTTCTCGCATCTTCTCTATGTCCCAATACGGTGAGCGGTATGGTATCATGAAGATCCTTAATATGGACGATAATGAGATCTTCCTCAATATATTCATAGTTCTCCTTAGATATCTTTCTAATTCTTCCTCTATATCCTTATATAAGCTAATGAGAATTCTCAATACCTCTTCTTCATTGATTACCCCTGGAATTTCCTCACCTTTTATATTCTCATGTTCTCTAATGGTATGAGGATGTCTTCTCTCAGGATTGCGTAATATGCAAAATACACAGAGACTTTTATCCTCTAAGAGTCTTAAAAGCGACGTATCTATTCCCACGTCTACATAATCTCCGACGTCCTTTATCCTATACTTCATGAGAATCATGTTATGTAGCAATATCTTGCACTTTGTGTTAATGACTTTCTCCCCCCTCTCTATTTTATTCTTTACTCCTACCATTTTACTAGTTAGGAGTTAAATTTTTATAGGTCTTAGATATAGGTTAACCCTCAGGTTTAAGGAGGTAATAGTATAATGGCTAGTATGAAAAATAAATCATTGACAAAGACTACAATGGCGATAGTGGCTATAGTAATAGTAGTTATAGCTGCGATAGGCGGATGGTTCTTCTATAAAAAACGTATTGCCCCAGCTGGTCCTTCAGGCCCAGTTACTGGTCCAGCTGGTGGTACAGGCGGCGTACAGGCTCCAGGGGCAAAGAATATCCTCGTAGTAGCTTATAGTGGTGCAACTAAGTTGCCTGATAAAGATTTAGTGCCCTACTCATCTATATCGCCGAGTTGGTACAGCAATATATCGCTGGATGCCCTAATATGGGCTGGCAGAAAATGTACAGACCCCGAGGCGCGCAAAGTCATATACAATGTGATACAAAAAATAACGAATGATGAGCTACCTCTAATATGGCTAGTACAGACACAAGCTCCTCGCGTATATTGGGAGTGGATGAAGAACGTATACTTCCATCCAACGCTTCGTTTCCGCTTCAACTATCTAGGGAAGGATCCGAGTGCGCCTGAACCCGACGTCATACGCTATGGTGGTACTGAAGAACCTCATAGCTTAGATCCCGCCGTTAGCTATTGGGGCTTTGATTGGTGGATAATGTATCAGATATACGATAGGCTCGTAACATACGAGGGCGAGAATACAGAGTACGTAGTTCCTAGCATTGCTGTAGCCTGGGCTCATACTACTGATGCTACTGAGTGGTATTTCGTGATAAGGGACGGCGTTAAGTTCTATGATCCATGGGATAATAAGACCTACCCATTAACTCCCGAGGATGTAGTTTATTCATTACGTAGAGTCGTAATAATGCATCAAGATCCTTACTGGTTAATAGATACCTTCATTGATATAAATGCAAGCGATGTAGTCTCTCTTGATGACTTTAAGAGCTTACTATCACAAGGTCTCCTTACCGAATTTAAAGGCTCATCAAAGAAAGTGACTTCTCTTGATGAGTTACTGAAATTCTTCGGCTATAGCGGCTCTGTGGCTGGTGTAGTAAAGCTAAAACTAAAAATGCCATATCCAGCAATACTAAACGTATTGGCTACAATGCCTGCTTCTATAGTCTGTAAGGAAGTAGTTGAAGCTCACGGTGGAGTTAAACCAGGTGAGGAGAACACTTGGATGTATGAACATCCAGTAGGCAGTGGCCCATACTACATGATAAAATGGGCGCACAGACAATACGTTGAACTCGCGGCTAACCCATACTACTGGGGAGACGATAAGCCAAAGGTGAAGCACGTTAAGATATTCTTAATACCTGAAGATGAGACCAGAATAATGCAGTTCACAAAGGGAGATCTCGATATGATAGATATGCCCGCATCACTTCTGTTCAAAGTAGAAGGCGCCACTCTTAATTATGGCGGTAAGACATGGAAGGTAGTAGTTAGGAAACAGAACACATTAACGATAATGTATGCAGTTCCAAACTGCAATAAGGAGCCATTCAATAAGAAAGAAGTAAGGCAAGCATTGGCCTATGCCATACCATATGATCAAATAGCCAAGGTGGCATACGGCGGTCTTGCTTTTAAGGCATACGGCGTAATACCCAAGGGCATGTTTGGCTTCCAAAACGATGGTGTAATCAATTATACGTACAATCTAGACAAAGCTAAGGAGCTACTGAAAAGGGCTGGAGTAGACCCAAGTAAGTACACTATCACCATCCTAATATGCGAAGGCTATAAAGAGCTACAGGATGAGGCAACGATATTACAGATGGCCTGGTCACAATTAGGCTTCACTGTAAAAATAGAGGTTGCATCGAGGCCTACGTTTAACGAAAGGATAATGAGCAAGACAGGCTTCGATGTAAACTTAATAGGATGGGGACCCGACTACGTCGATCCAGATGACTATGCAAGCCCACTGGCATGCAGTGGCTATCAATTTAAGGACATTAAGATAGTGAAAGTTTCAAGTCTAGATGAAGCGAAGAACATAGTCAACATGACATCCGCTAAACAGTTCACCTACGGCGACTGGCTAGTAATAGTGGGCGAAGCTAAGTAGACATAATAGTCTAAAAGTATTTTTTACATTTTTATAAAAGCGAAAGACTTTTATATACCTTGTCTTTTTCACTTATTACGATCGGTTAAGACATAATAAAAACGGGGAGGCGCAACACGTAATGAGCGAGTTCAAGTATTACGTAATCCGAAGGTTACTAACATTCCTACCTACAATAATAGGGGTAACTCTCTTAACGTTCGTTATAGCAAGAGTTATTCCAGCAAATCCAGCAAGGCTATGGGCCGGTGGCGTTAAAGCGAAGCCTGAAGTAATCGAGATGCTAACTAAGAAATATCATTTAGATAAACCCGTATATGTACAGTACTTCTACTATTTGAAGGATATACTTTCAGGTGATTGGGGTACGTCTCCAGTCACTCACAGATCAATTCTTGCTGATATAAAGACATATTTTCCCGCCACAGTAGAACTGGCCATTTTCGCGTTAATATTAGTTATGGCGATAGGTATTCCACTTGGTATAATCTCTGCTCTTAGGAAGGATAGCTGGATAGATCATGTAGTTAGAGTAGTAGCAATAAGTGGTGCTTCAATTCCAGTCTTCTGGCTCGGTATTCTTCTACAGTGGATATTTTACTATCATTTAGGATTATTTCCCGCTGCAGGAAGGGGTATAGCTCCTCATAAAGTATATACTGGTCTTTACTTATTAGATAGCATCCTCTCCGGCGATTTCAAGGCATTTATTGACAATCTATCCCACATGGTACTTCCTGCATTAACATTAGCATATCCATCAATAGGTCTGGTGGCAAGGATAACTAGAGGTAGCATGCTCGATGTCCTTTCTGCAGAATACATCGACTATGCTCAAGTGCGTGGTTTGAAGAAGAGTTTCATATTTAAGCATGTACTTAAAAATGCCTCCATACCAATAATAACGATACTTGGCCTCATATTCGGCGGCCTTCTTAGTGGCGCTATAGTTACTGAAACGATATTCTCGTGGCCCGGTATAGGTACTTATGCTGTAGGTTCTATAATGAATATGGATTACCCCGCCATAATGGGTGTAACCCTTCTTATAGGCTTAATATACGTTTTAGTGAACTTTATGGTTGATTTAATATATGCATTAATTGACCCGAGGATAAGACTATGAGAGACCTTAAGGTATTTAAGAATCTTTTTGCTTCTGAGAGAAGATCTCGTACATTAAGCGAACTAAAACTAATGTTCAATGTATTAAGAAGATCCCCAACTGGTGTTCTTGGGTTAATATTAACGATAAGCTTTTTAGTAATTGGCATAATTGGTCCCTACATAACTCCATACAATCCTATTTTCATAGACTTTAAGAACATGCATAAGTTAAGATTATTGCCTCCTTCACTAAAACATCCATTTGGGACTGATGAGTTTGGACGTGATCTTTTCAGTAGAGTGCTTAGTGGTGCTAGAGTATCCTTGCTAGCCGCTGTAGTAGTTTTAGCAGTAGCTATACCACTTGGTTTAACTTTAGGACTCATTGCAGGGTACTATGGTGGTATAATCGATGAGATTATAATGAGGATAACTGACGTATTCTTAGCATTTCCTGGTTTAGTGCTGGCTATAGCGTTCAGTGCCGCGTTTAAGCCAGGCCTCTGGTCTGCAATATTGGCTGTTGCTCTTGTATGGTGGCCCTCTTATGTGAGAGTAGTCCGTGCACAAGTGCTTCAGGTCAGAGAGGCCCTTTTCATTGAGGCAGCGAGAGCCCTTGGTTTAAGTCCTTGGAAAATAATGATAAGGCACATACTCCCTAATGTACTTACGCCAGTGATAGTTCTAGCTACATTAGATTTCGGAAGCGTTATCATAGTCACATCCTCTTTATCGTTTATAGGACTTGGCGCACAGCCGCCAACTCCTGAATGGGGACGCTTAGTAGCTGATGGCAGGGCATACTTCCCTGAGAAATGGTGGTATGTACTCTTCCCTGGTTTAGCAATATTCCTCACCTCCCTTGGATGGAACCTCCTAGGTGATAGTTTACGTGATGTTCTCGATCCAAAATATAGACGTAGGCTTGAGTTTAAGAAGGAGATAAAGAAGGAGGGCGAGAAAAGTGGCTAGTAAGGTACTTTTAGATATAAAAGGGCTTAAGGTATACTTCAACACATATGCTGGTGTAGTAAAAGCTGTTAATGGAGTTGACTTATCTGTAATGCAAGGTGAGAGCTTTGCACTAGTAGGTGAAACTGGATGTGGCAAATCTACCGTAGCAAGAGCTATACTTCGCTTAGTTCCTCCTCCTGGAAGAATCGTATCTGGAGAAATAATTTTCGATGGAAGAGATCTCATGAAACTGCCTGAATCTGAACTTCGTAAGATAAGGGGTTCTGAGATAGCCTATATATGTCAAGATCCATCATCTGCTTTAGATCCCTTATTTACCTGTGGTTATCAAATAGCTGAAACTATAGTGTCCCATAATACTGTTAAATGGCCTAGCGCTTTTAGTAAGGCTCTAAAACTGCTTACTCGTGTAGCAATACCTGAAGCCGAAAAGAGGATGAATAGCTTCCCTCATGAACTAAGCGGCGGAATGAAGCAACGTGTAGTGATATCTATATCGATATCGAACAATCCAAAACTACTGATAGCTGATGAACCAACTACTGCACTGGATGTTACAATACAAGCCCAGATAATGGATTTAATAATGTCATTGAAGGAGTCGCACAACATGACCTTACTCTTAATCACACATAATCTAGGTCTTGTCGCCGAGTACTGCGATAGAGTTGCAGTAATGTATTTAGGCAAAATAGTGGAGGTTGCTAGTGTAGCTGAATTATTTGAAAGACCACTACATCCCTACACGCAAGGCCTATTAAGGGCAGTTCCAAATCCGCTCAAATCTATAGACTATCTAGAGCCCATACCTGGTATAATACCTAGCCCAATAGATTTGCCTCCTGGTTGTAGGTTTCATCCTAGGTGTCCTT
>JAGGUS010000173.1 GCA_021158375.1 Thermoprotei archaeon | reverse complement strand
TCCTCCTTCTTTATAACCCTTCCCGTAACCTTCTCGATCCAATAGAAGAGATCGTTTGTCATACCAGCGTTTATCTCAGTCCTATTAATGAATACTGGTGGTAAACTTGGGCTCTTCCTTACTGATACGTTTACTCCTAATGTCCTTAAGATATCTACAGAATCGTTAGATACGTAATGTAGCACTACATAACCTCCATTATTCATAAACGTAACCAATTTCTTGCACTCATCACTAGTTAAGTTCCTTAGTGAGATATCATCAATTATTACGATACTGTAAGGTTCTAAGTCTACGTCTTCCAGACTACTAGCTACTTTAAAGCTAACACCAAGTGTCTTTAATGCCCTTTCCAGGGTGCTATCATATCGTGTGACTACTAGTACCTCCTTCGTCTTCCAGACACGTCTATCGGATGCATAGTACTCCAAGATATTGTTGTAGATCTTAGTTGCTATAGGATCTTTACCGTATTTTTCAGTCACCACTAGTTGGCAAATAAGAATCCTTCCTTTACCATAATATATTTCTAATACAGGAGAATATCTCAACCCATAGCCTGAAACTACTAAGGGACGGAAGTTCCCATGAACGGGTTTGACTATGTCATATTTAGAAACTATATGATCTCCTCGCCAAAACTTCAATGAGCCTAGAGGTATGCCTTTAAATATTGGAGATGGCGGTAATGTAGTGAACGCTATTGTAGAATTGTGCTTTGTAACTTTCAACTTTATAGGTAACCAATTTGGCAATACCTTCTGCTCGAATATTATAACTGAACCCCCGCTCTTTATGAAGCGTAGTATATCGTCTCTATACAGATCGAGAGTGTTATTACTAATGGCTTGATATCCTATTACTAATACATCGATATTCTTCAGATCATCAAGAGTGTTTAGAAATTCATACTTTATGTTATTTTCATCGAAGATTTTCTTAGTACATCCTATAGGATCATAGAGCCCTATTTTGAGCCTTAAGAGATCTGCACGTATCGCCTCTTTAGGATATACTACATATTCTTTCGTATCGTTAAAAACTAATTCTGAGCCTTTGTATAGATTTAACTTAAGATATACCTTAGTTTCATTACGTACCTTGGGCATTATTAGCTTGATTACATAGCGCTTATAACTCCCGGGCTTTAAGCTTAACTCCTTAGTCTCACCTTGAATTACAGAGCCATTCGCATAGGTTAACATACACTTAAATGTGAGGTTTGAGCTATGAAGTACATCATTATATATCGTTATAGTTCGAGTGACCACGTCTCCTTCGAAGAATCTAGTGTCGTATTCCCTTACGAATGCTGTAATGGGCGCATATGCTTCTTTTACTATGTTCCACAATTCTGGTGCTTCAATCATAGACCATGGACAGAAGCCACTTACTCTATAGTATCTGTACGCCTCTATTTGCATCTTCCAAGCTAATCCCTTAGCGACTATGTAGTACTTATGAAAGTCTTCGTATGCTATTTCTCCTAAAAATGTAGCAGCTATATTGTAGGACGATGGACTTATCCATAAGAACTCACCTATGTATAATGGTTTGTCCCGTTTCCACATCCATACCTTTCTGGGATAGGAATCCAGCTTCACGGGTTTATCAAGCCAATAAGCAGTATTTGGATAGTTATCCCAATTCGGGAATTCATGTGGATAGTGTAGGTTTATTATGTCAGCTGCCCCAAGGGGATCTTCATCTCCTTCGAACATGATAGGCCTTGTGGGATCTATTGATTTAACAATCCTTGCCAATTGTGCTAAGCGACTTATTGTCGGCTGGTATCTCGTTCCACCAGTTAACAGTATCTCGTTCTCTAGGCTCCATATGACTATAGAAGGATTGTTCCTATGTAATTTTACTTGTGCTATGAGATGTTCCTTAAAATGATCCCAAAAGGCTACATAATCAAGTTTGTATATCGTACCAAAGCACCAAACGGCAGATTCGTGTATAACTAACATGCCGACTTCATCAGCTGCATCATACCAAATCCTAGGCCATGGTTGTGCATGAAATCTTATGGCTATTACATTATATTCCTTAAGTCTTTTAAGCAAATCCTTAGCGTATGTCTTATTAAAGAGTACGTTTCTAGAGAGGGGATGACAGCCTGTCGCTCTTAATATTACATGCTTACCATTTAAATAGAAGCTATCGCCTACTATCCAAAATTCCCTAAAACCAAATCTAGTTCTTTTCTCATCTATTACATTTCCATTCTTATCGACTATCATCGTCTTAAGTACATAGAGATGAGGATCGTCAGGAGACCATAAGTGGGGATCCTCCCATCCTTCTGTTATATTTACGGTTAAACTTGACTTAGCAGAGATGGTCACTGTGATATTTTTCAATTCTTTAGCCAGACGGCCATGGTCGTAAATCTTGTTGACCACTACTATCTCACGTTTAAATATATCATCGTTCCTCACCTCTACTCTGATCGTTATGTTCTTTAATCTTACAGACGTCATTACAAATACATCACTTATCCATACCTTAGGGAGTACTACTACCTCTACGCTATCCCATATGCCGTAATTTGTATACTGGGATCCTATAGGGTATACTACTGCATCATACAAATCATAGACGTCCTTTGCACTCTCTTTATTAACTCCTTGCAGCATACTCCTCCAATCTTCTACAAAAACGAGTAACTCATTTTCCGAATCATACTTAACTACATTCGTTATGTTGACCATAAATGGTGAGAAACCATCCCAATGCTCCCCTACCTTATGTCCATTCACATATATGATGCAATGAAATTTAACGCCATAGAACCTTATGAAGACATTATCGTCCGGCGGAATGCTTGAAATAGAAAATCTCTTCCTAAACCAAACCGAATATGGATATTCAAATGAAGAAATGAACGTCGGTATGTTTATAGTTTTCCACCCTCCTTTTGGAGGGGTCTTACCTCCTTTAGCTATTTCCCATGTGCCGTTAAGACTTATCACCTTACGCGGTATACAATTAAGAGGCGGTGCTAATACCTTAGATTCCTTCTTCTCAACTTCCTTCTTACGTATATGAATGTTTCTGTAGAGGGGATATGTTATTATAAGTGCGATTACTAGGATTATTATGCCGTAAAGTATGGATCTCCTCATCAAAATGAAAATAGAGAGTTAGGCTTTTAAATTATACTAGATCTTAGAGTATTACGTGCATTATATGAAGGCTTTGCTCACATTATATCATTTCAATATACAGTTCATAGCAGGCGATGAAGCGACGTATCATTTAAATGTAGTAGAGGGATTTGAACCGCTTTTAGACCTCTACTTAAAGAATCCTGAGTGGAAGGCGGACTTAGAGCTTCAAGGTCACTTCTTGGAGTTCTGTGAGAAGGAATACCCCCACGTAATAGAGAAACTTAAAAAATTATGTGAGCGAGGGCAGATCGAACTCATTTCAGTACATTATTCTGATCAAATATACTTAGCTTATCCAAAAGAGGATATGGAACTCTCAGAGAAAATAAATAGCGAAATTCTCTCAAAATATGGTCTAAGGAGATCAAAAGTCTTCTTTGCACAAGAGAACTTCTTCGGACCTAGAGTTCCTAAGTATATGAAAAACCATGGCTATGAGATAGCATTAATAGATCGCTCTTATTATGAGTACTTCCGAGACTTACCAGAAATAGCTCCATATTATAAGTATGATGAAGTTTATGTAGTATTAGGTAGGGGCGAGGGCTTTAAGTACAATAATGTGGAATGGAGTTGGCTCTGGTATGGTGATGGAGAGCCGGTCCTTACGGGCAGATCACCTTACAGTCTCTTCGATTATAGGACTAGAGACGAGTTCATAGAACGATTAAGAGATAAGATAAGGAGTTATAGAGATCGTGGTTATCAGTTAATGACTGTAGGAGATTTCGTAGAGCGACTTAAGTCATTAGATATAACTCCTTCTGCACTACCTCAGGTACCAGAAGGCGCATGGAACATGAAGGACTGTAGAGGCGTATATCAATGGATGGGGTTCTATGCAAGCCCATATGAGATGGATGTGGAAATAAGATCATTAACGTTTAAATCCAGGAAATACGTCCTTGGTGCGTTAAGTTTTATAAAATGGGCTAAAGAAAAGGGTTATAACGTCTCTGAAGAAGAGC
>JAGGUS010000060.1 GCA_021158375.1 Thermoprotei archaeon | reverse complement strand
GTAACTCCCCTGATCTTTGTAGGAGTACTTGTTTGGATTAGCTCAATACTTCTAGATAAAGGAATAAAACTGGTAAGTGAGCTCAAAAAGGCCTCTAAGGAGGAAGGCAGTTGAAAGCAATAGGTTATTTATCGTTAATATTTTACTTGCTTTTCGCATTATTCATATTCAATCTACTGGATTTCGTCATGGCGATAGAACAAGGTAAGATCTCAATAGAACCTAATTTTGAAGTCATAAACAATAAGCTCTTAATTAGAGTAAATAGCACTAACAATTCCTTTCATAAGCTAGAGCTCAGAGTAGAGGTAAGGGTAGGTGCTCAGAAGAAATCATTCCAGCTATTACTTAATCCAGGAGATAGTAAGATCGATCAAGCCAATATTACACTTGCTCATGATGTAAAATTCGTAAATTTAACAATAATTATAATTGCCGACGAAATCCTTAGGATGAACATAACAAAGAGCTTAGAGGTGAGGAATTAATATGATTAGGAGGCGTGTGCTTACTGGTTTTAAAAGTGCTCTTCTTTCAGCTATGGAGTTCATTTTTATAGCTGTGTTTTATCAGATGGTTTCTTTAGTACTACACGAACCAGTAAACTTAACATCATTAGCTCCTTTTATAATCATAGGGATAATACTTGGATTTCTACAAGGCTTTACTGATAGAACTCCTTTCGCATTAATTCCCGCGCTATTAGTGTTCATATACGAACTCTTCCTCCTAGTATACTTCTCCAGAGCTCTCTCTGGGGAAACCTTAATTAGCGGCTTTACTGTACAATATAACTTCTCTATAGTAATGATGCCCTTAATAGTTGCTATATGCCTCTCAGGAATCTCTAGGATATTTAAAGAGATAGAAAAGCTTACATCTTAATTGAAACGATTAATAATAATGATGATGAATAAGCCTACAACAGACCTTATGGAATGATGAAGTTACGCACAACTGACCTCTTAAAAGTGAAGATTCCTTATTGTAAGCCGTTTCCTCGAACCGTATCACTCTATATCTTTTAACTTCATTGTGATACGGTTTCATCGGTTCCACCTCGCCTAGAGGGCTCACCTCCACGGCTCATCCCATAGGGTCATGGGTGGCAGTCGAGCCCAACGGCACAAGGCTCCCATCTATCTTTAGCCTAACAAGGCTTGGAGCAAGGCTCCCATCACCCGCATACCCATTATACCCATTAGTACAGCACACTATAAACATAACGCCAAGAACAAAATGATATAAAAGAATGCAAAAAGCTACAGTCTAATGTTTCTACCCCATAATATCATGGGCTTTAACCTAAGATAGACATAACCTTACCGTTCACCTCATCCGTAACTTCATGTAGTGAACTATATCACTTTATATCCGCCACGGGTGGGTTCATCACGGCGACGCTCCGCCCCCCTCACCGTAGCATAATAGCCTTAAGAGGAATAAAAAGACACAAAGATACAGAATGCTACAATCTAAAGTTTCTGCCCCACCTAAAGAATTTGAAGTACTGTAGGATTCACTGTGAATCGCGCTTCGCTTTTTATGTATATTAGCGCGCTAACGATCGTAGGAATTGGGAAAGGTGTTTGAGCTTTGACTCGACCTTTAGGTTTAATTCATTTTGATAGCTTTTTTATAATGAACCCCATTGGTTCTACTTTGTCACCTTCAGGTGTTACAAATTCTTTTTCTCCAAAGTTCACGATGACCTTAATTCCCGAGCTGAACTCCGATTCTTGGACAAGATAGTCATCTGTAAGGAACTTATGGTTTACCATCTCATCCATGGCGATCTCTCGATGAAGGCTTGAGGCCACATTGAAAACTTCCTTCAATTGATCTCTCCATTCTTTGTAACCTTCTATACCGAAGAAATTCCAGCTTGTCGGGTTGCCGTACAAGAGATCGAGCAAGAACTTCACTTTCATCAGTTTCCGGTTGCTGTTTAGAGGTTGGCCTTGATGCCAATACGCGACGATGGAGTCGTGGTACACGAGGTTGAAGAGAGGTACAGGTATCCCTCCAAACTTGCCGAACCAGCCGCCGCTCTCAAGCCTCATGATGCCTTCAGCGTAGTGGAGGTATTTCGCCGCCCAGTAGACCCCGCTTTCAGAACCTGTAACGAGGTTGCAATCGTTAAGGTACTTAAGTAGCTCGATCTTGTACTTTTTATCCTCGCTTCGGGTGGTCGGATGCTCGGCATCGTAGCACTCGTATAGTGGAGCGGCTGTTGTCGTGTCGACGAAGTAGCACGTAGGTGACAGGTCGCTCATTATCTGCGGGATATTCCTCTTAGCGAACTTCAAGCCGCACTTCGAGCACACGATGAACGCTTGCCCTCCTTCCCAAACGCCTCCCAACTGGAGCGGGTGTCCGACACCCGCAACCTCCTTGGTTTTCACGATCGCCTCCCCTACACCAATCGAGGGCGACTCGAGGTAGATGTCCTGGTAGTTGTCGTGCAAGCCGAAGAGATAACCTTGCTTCTCGGCTAGATCTCTAGCCTTCCTGAGTTCGCTAATCTCTCCAGCCCACCTACCCGGCGGCCATACGTCGGGGTGGAGGTTATCGTAGCCCATGGGACCCCAGCCTACGAGGAGAATCAAGGCTCTATCGATTCCCAAGCTCTCGTGCATGTCCTTCAGGATTTCCTGAACCTGTTTGTAAGTAGTTCTTACCTTTAGGAAGGGGATTCTTTCTCCACCGAACGTTCGCGAGGCAGCACCTGTCCACGGGTATCTATCCATTATCCAAAGTTTGATAAGCGGTGCGCCTATGATGCGCTCTACGTTAGGGTTGAGAGCGATTTTCTCTCTAAGAGAACGGTAGTAACCCTTCTCCATTGCGTATTTGCGAAAGACTTTCGCCATGGTAACGTAATCGCCACCACTAATAAACGTATAGGTTATGGATCTAGGATACCTTAATTCTCCATGCGAAGGGATCCAGATTGGTGAAATGATGAGCCGTTCCTTATTTCTCGGATCCAAAACACTTATAAATGCGTATGCATCGTCAGGTGTGTCGATTATTGCTATATAAGCAGAGTTCTTTTTGACCGCTCCAAACCAGGGCATGGAGAAGTGCCAACAGCTGTATACGGGGAGCTCAACGGTGAAGAATATATCATTTTCCGCGAAATCGGGGTGAATCAGACCTACCTCGCACAATTTTCCTTTTATAGAATTCATTTTTGTGGGGAAAATAACGCCTTGAGCATACGGCCAGACGATATATCCCTCATCGCTCTTTTCTAGATAGAAGTTTCTAAACGGATAGTATATTTTTTCTAAGAAGAAACCTTTTGGAAGCTCTATCTTTTCAAGAGTAAAATTAACACTTGATTCAACCAGCGATACGCTTATTTCCATGCTTCCGCCTAGCAAAACACCACCCACACACTTGAGTCCTTCGAAAACGATCTTTGCTTTAAACTCATTTTCCTTAAATAATCTGATATTGCTCGTAGCCGAAAGGTAACATATGAATGGTATGCCGCGATCAGGCGCTCTAAGCTGGATTATACCAGTGGGCTCTCCATCTGGCCAATGCGTCCATTCAACGTTTGAGGATTTATCGAGCACGTCTACGGAACCATTTTCATAAATCAAAACTTTTAGAAATTCATTCTCTAAGTGTAACACGCGTTTCAACTTATCACCATACACTTTGCTTTGTTAGTTCTATATAATGTTTTATTCCTAGGAGAAGTGAAACATCGTGCGCTGTTCTTCATCTAGAACTCGCCCTATTATGCAGGCTACCGACTGGAAAGCGAGTGTTCCCCCTTCGAGCCTGCTAGGCGGATGAGGAAAGGCATGCCTTGGATAGTGAACGCTGGGTGGCAGCCCTTATCGAATGAGGATGTGACGGTGTCTGAAGTTTTCAAGGTTGCATAATTCTTCATTGTCCTTTCGATATCGACAGGAGAAATCACAATTTCGTCCTCAGCCATTATTAATCATCTCCTCGAGCTTTTTCACATACTCCTAACGATTTCGTTCCTGTCGGACGATACTTAGAAGTCACGCTTTAAAAAGGTATTAATGATATCGTCTCACATAGGATTATTGTAAATTCCCGAACCTTTGGGGTATACCTTAATGACTAAGACAACTAGTTACAGACGTGTAGCAAACTAATGGTAAATTCATCAATTGTATCTGCCCGAACTTTCGATAACTGTAACGATACCCATGCCTTTTAGTATGCTTATGAACGAAAACGAGAGCTCGTACATAATCATCAATAGTCGTAAACTCATAAGCCTCAAGCTACATGATTATGTCGTAGTCTTTGTTAACTTTATTAACTTTAACAATCTATATATGAGGGGGCTTATTATGGAAAGGAAGGAGAAGATAAAAGTCTTAGTGACTGTACCAAAGCTCTTGTTAGAGGAGATTTCAAGGCCTGAGGATAGGGATAGATTAGAGGAGTTTGCTGAAGTGATATACAATGATAAAGGCAGGGATCTAACACAGGAGGAACTACGCGAAATGATAAGGGGAGTTGATGGTTGCATAACTAGCTGGGGATCGCCTAGGTTCACTAAGGAGGTTCTTGAAAATGCAGATAGGCTTAAGGTTATAGGCCATGCAGCAGGTAGCGTGAAGCCGTATGTGACCGATGAAGTTTTTAAGAGGGGAATAGTTATTGTAAATGCAGCGGATGTAATAGCAATTAGCGTAGCCGAATTTGCTCTTGCTATGATATTGAACTGTTTGAGGAGAATTCCAGAGTATGTATATGCCGTAAGGGAGAGAAGAGATTGGTGTATTAAGAGAGAACGTAAGTTCTTCACGTACGATTTGCGTGGAAAGCGTATAGGTATCATAGGCTTTGGTCGTGTTGCAAGAAATCTTGTAAGGCTTCTAAAGCCATTCGATGTTGATATTCTGGTTTATGATCCTTATGTTTCTGTTGATGTTGTTCGTGTTTTTGGTTGTAGGCTTGTTGATTTGGATACTTTGCTTAAAGAGTCTGATATTGTTACAATACATGCTGCACTAACAGAAGAGACTTACCATATGATTGGTGAGAGGGAGTTAAAACTGATGAAGAGGACGGCATATCTGATAAATACGGCAAGAGGCGCTATAATAGACGAAAAAGCTCTAGTAAAAGCACTAAAGGAGGGTTGGATTGCTGGGGCTGCTTTAGATGTTTATGAAAAAGAGCCCCTACCTAAAGATAGCCCATTATACGAGCTTAAGAACGTATACCTGACACCTCACATAGCTGGATCTTCAGATGAACGCAGACATACAATATTTGGAGTGATAGTTGAAGAGTTCGAGCGGTTCTTTACAGGTAAAAGCCTTAGGTACAGAATTGTTCCTGAGATGTTAAAATTCCAAGCTTGAAATTTTCCCCTCAGCCAAAGTGCTGAAGAGTGTAATATCACAGAAGCTATGTCGAGGATTAAGTACACCTGCACCGAAGGTTCGAGACAGGATGTAAAAGCAGAAGAATAAAGGACAATAGTATACGCGAAGCTAGTAAGACTAAACGAAAGTATACAAAGAAACTCTCAAACAAGCCCTACTAGGCTACTGTACAATAAACTTAACGTTAAATCACATAAAGCTAGAAGCATACTCTCAGACATAGTCAATAAAGACTGATTAACAAGACGAGGTTATGGTCATATTTTTAAGTATTATGCAATTAGAATGATGCTTCAGTGATTACGCCTTGTCTCATGACGTCTAGACTGTAACCTCAAGATACACATTATCCATTTAGGAGCCATGTGAAAAATTCACCATACTAAGACCACCTAAACAAACCCGCAGTTGATATTAACACCTCTTCTATACTGGTCTAGCTAGGAGTATCTCTGAGTTAACTTCAGATCATGAAGCTCCTAATATGGCTATTAGCTGGAAGTTGATCTAATGCTCATCCTCTTATATTAACTTGCTATTAACTCATGAAGTCTAAACTAGTAGCTACGAAGCTTAGCCCTGAAGAGTACAAACGTGTTGTGGAATATGCAAGAAGAAGGAAAGTCTCAACATATCAAGCTGTAAGAGAGCTCATAAAGTTAGGCCTACTAAGAGAATGCTTCATACATGAATTATGGCTACTGGATGTCACTAGAACTTACAAGCAAAAAGCTTGTAGGCAAGGTCATAAAAGAAATAAACATTTAAACGTACATTAGGGCTTCAGCAAGCTCTTTGATAATCCACTTCACTTTCTCCATGAGGATTATGCTTATGGTGAAGC
>JAGGUS010000059.1 GCA_021158375.1 Thermoprotei archaeon | reverse complement strand
CTTAAAAGCTTTGATATCATATCCTCCTAGTAGTTATCTCTCGGATACGGCCGCTCTCATCATTTATTCAGCTAAGCCCGCCTTAGTTCCTCATCTAAAATTCAATAGATAGCTAGAAATATATAAGAGGTTTCATCTCCTGTAGCTAGTAGCTTAAATAATATTCTAATGGTGGACGTATGCTCGACGTAAAGACATATGATTTCAATGTCTACCTAAACCCATGGCAACCGATTAACATAACACCGAGAATTGTAGATTTAGTAAGGAGCGTAAGAAATGGTATAGTCAATGTCTTTACGCCAAGTGAGGATTGTGCTGTAGTTACCATAGAGTACGATCCGCATCTATTTAATGATCTGAAGAAGTACTTAGAGGAGTACCTTAAAGTCCGAGGAATAAGACGCCTGGCTTCGTCTATCCTAGGGAGGTGTATCACCCTTCCTATAGTTAATAGTTCGCTAAGGCTTGGGGCATGGCAACAAATAGTCCTTATAAACATTGGTGAAGACCCTAAGGAGGCGCAAATCTATGTCACAATTACGGGTGAGAGTTGAAGAATACGATTTCATAATTAAAACATATGGTCCTAATGGGGTATTTGATATAATGCCTTATATAAACGAGTTTCTCTGTGAAGTTAATGCTTCAAAAGGTCTTTTAGTAGTGGAGTGCATGGGTAGTACTGGCGCCTTGCTCTTAGTCAATCCCAAGTACATTAATGAAATAAAGGAAAACGAACTATGGACTCTAGTACCAGTTAATCTAGACTGGCAACATGAAGGGAATGCCTATGCTCATTTAAGATCGACAGTATTAGGTACACAAATTGTACTACCAATAAGAAATGGTTCTTTAGCAATAGGGGATAATAAACTCTATTTCATCGAGAATCAATGCTATACCTTTAGGGAGAGGCATATATACCTCATGTACATGGGGTACTAATAATCCTCAACGCATCTAACAGTACCTACCGAGTACGGCAAGATATAGAGATGATTGCTAGTAATATTTTGTATTTTCTTAAATTTTAAAATTATGCATTAAATTGTTTACATAGTTAAAGATATCACAGTTACATCTTTTATTAAATTATATAGTTAGCTTTATATAGTGAAAAGATTTAAAAACAAATATCCATAATGGATAGAGAGGGATGTAATATGAGCGACGGTGACCTACGAGTTCTTTTATCATCTAATTCATACTTCTCCATTCTTAAAGAAATGTTTCCTTTTAAGAAACCGCCAAGAGTGTTTTTCGATAATATGACGCCTATACCATGCCTCCCACGAGAGATATTCCTAACTGATACGACTTTTAGAGATGGTGCTCAGGCATTTAGACCATATCGTAGGGAAGAAATACTAACGCTCTTTAACTATCTATCCGCTTTAAGCGGTGACAAAGGAGTAGTTCGCTGGACGGAATTCTTTCTATATTCGTCGCGTGATCGAGCGATAGTTAAGGAATTACTAGATCTTAACTACAAATATCCGAAAGTGACTGGTTGGATAAGAGCATCGCTTAATGATTTAAAGTTAGTTAAAGAGGTAGGTTTAGACGAAACAGGGATTCTAACCTCTATCTCTGATTACCATATAATGTATAAACTTGGTATGAGTAGAGAGAAAGCCATAAGGAAGTACTTACTCGTCGTAGAGGAAGCGTTAAAACATGGCATAACACCGAGATGTCACTTAGAGGACGTGACTAGGGCTGATATATTCGGTTGTGTAATTCCGTTTGTCAGGAAACTAATGCGTTTGTCAGAGAAATACGGACTGCCAATAAAGATAAGATTGTCAGATACCCTTGGCTTAGGCTTACCGTTCCCTCATACATCGCTTCCGCGAAGCATACCCAAGCTAGCACATATAATTGTTAATTATTGTGAAGTTCCATCTGAATACGTAGAGTTCCATGGGCATGATGACTTTTCTCTAGCCATAGCTAATTCTCTAGCTGCATGGTTTTACGGCATCTCAGGGATCAATTGTACGCTACTAGGGATAGGTGAGAGAGCAGGTAATACGCCTCTTGAAGTAATGCTCATGTTTTATGTACAAATAACTAAGGAGGATATAGATCTAAAGATAATAACTGACATCGCGAATTACTATAGGGAAAAGATAGGCTATGCCGTTCCTGAAGATAAGCCCTTAGTAGGTGATAAAGTCTTTGCTACCGCTGCTGGAATACATGCAGATGGTTTAATGAAGAATCCTGAAGTATATCTTCCCTTCGATATACAGGAGGTTCTGGGAAGGCGGATTAAAGTATTTGTAAACGATCGTTCGGGTAGAGCAGGAATTGCTATGTGGATCAATACATACTTCGGGCTAACAGGCAGAAATCGTATAGATAAAAATGATCCAAGAGTAATTCGTATCTATCGTGAGATAATGCACGCCTACGAGTCTGGAAGAGCTAGACCATATAGTGATGGAGAGATGTTGGCGTTAATACGAAAGTATGCTCCTGATCTCCTAGAAGAAATAAGTAAACGGCTTAACTGAGGAGGTTTGCTGGCGAAATGAACATGACTCTAGCTGAGAAACTAATAAGCCGGAAAATCTCTAAAGAAGTATACGCAGGCGATATAGTAATAGTTCCTGTTGACTGGGTTATAGCTCAAGATGGAACTGCTCCGTTAGCAATACGCCAGTTCCAGAAGTTACAAGTAGGTGAAATCTTCGATAATGAAAAGATTATATTCTTCATAGATCACGCTGCGCCTAGTCCTAGAAAGGAATTATCAAACGAGCATATGTTTATCAGACGTTTCGCGAAGAAATTCGGTATAAAGGTTCATGACGTAGGCGATGGAATAATACATCAAGTCTTCATAGAGAAGTACGCTACTCCTGGAGACATAGTAGTCGGGGCTGATTCCCACACATGTACTGCCGGAGCCCTCTGCGCATTTGCAGCTGGCTTCGGTTCGACTGATGTAGCTGTAGCTATGGCATTCGGCTCCATATGGCTAAGAGTCCCTGAGACAATAGAAGTAATCATAGAGGGTTTATTACCAAAAGGAGTTTACGCTAAGGATCTAGCGTTAGCAATAATTTCTAAGTTAGGTTCTAATGGCGCTTCATATAAGGCATTAGAATTTAAAGGAGATACCATAAGAGCTCTGAGCATGGATTCTAGATTTACATTGACGAATATGGCAGTTGAATGTGGGGCTAAAACTGCGCTAATAGAAGTCGATGACATATGTGTGAAATACTTAACCGCAAAGGGAAGACCTGTTAAAGAGCAGTTTAAAGCAGATACTGGCGCATCCTATGAGTCGTCAATTTATATAGATGCTAATGATCTAGAACCGCTTGTAGCAGTCCCACATAGCGTAGATAACGTAAAGTCTGTTACCGAAGTCCAAGGCATAGAAATAAACCAGGCATTTATAGGCACATGTACTAATGGAAGGCTAGAAGATCTAAGAGTAGTTGCCTCAATACTAAAGGGCAAACATGTTAAGGAAGGAGTTAGGCTCTTAGTGGCTCCTGCATCAAGAGAAGTATACCTAAATGCCCTTAAGGAAGGAATAATCGAAATCATAGTCAAGGCAGGCGGTACGGTTCTCCCACCTGGATGTGGTCCGTGCGTAGGAGTCCATTTAGGGGTACTAGGTGATGGCGAGGTCTGCATCTCCACACAAAATAGGAACTTCAGAGGGCGCATGGGAAATCCTGAATCAGAAATATATCTCGCGAGTCCCGCTACAGTTGCTGCATCTGCTATAGAAGGAAGAATAGCTGATCCTAGGGAGGTAAAATAAATGAAGATAGTAGGAAGAGCTTGGTGCTTTGGTGATAACATAAGTACTGATGATATAATCCCTGGGCGCTTCTTTCACTTAAGAGGGAATATTAAAGAGCTGGCAAGGCATACTTTCGAGGATTTAAGACCCGAATTCTCTAAAGTCGTAAGACCTGGGGATATAATAGTAGCAGGCGAAAACTTCGGGATTGGATCGAGCAGAGAGCATGCTGTACATGTCCTTAAAGCGCTTGGAATAAGCGCTTTAATAGCTAAAAGTTTCTCGAGGATCTTCTTTAGAAACGCAATAAACGTAGGGATACCCGCAATAATAGCCGATACTTCAAGAATAGATGAAGGTGATATACTAGAAGCATATCTAGATGAAGGCATAATAATTAATATCACTAAAAACCTTAAGATCTCGTTCAAACCTCTTCCACAATTTCTAATATGTATCCTAAAAGCTGGTGGTCTTATAGAATATG
>JAGGUS010000105.1 GCA_021158375.1 Thermoprotei archaeon | reverse complement strand
TCCTAATATAGATAGTTTTGCTAAAGAAGCAACAGTATTCGAAAGAGCATACGCAGAAGGCCTACCAACACTCCCAGTAAGAACAGCACTACTAACAGGAAAATACACACTACCAAACAGAGGATGGCAAAGACTAGAACCAACAGACACCTCCATAGCCGAAATACTATGGGACAAGGGATACAGAACTGCACTAATCACGGACACTTACCATATGCATAAGCCTGGCATGGGTTATAGTAGAGGATTTGACACAGTAATATGGATAAGAGGACAGGAGAGTGACCCGCATATCGTTGATCCCAGCGTAAAGGTGGATCTAAACAAGTGGCATGAAAAGAATTGGTGTACACCACAGTATTCTAAAAATATAGAGAGACAGAAGAAGAGCTTTATTCAGTATTTGAAGAATAGGCATTGGTGGAGGAGTGAGGAAGACCACTTCGTAGCAAGAGTATTCAAAGCGGCTGCTAAATGGCTTGAGGAGCAGGTTAAGGAAGGAGTTAAGGATAGGATTTTTCTTTGGGTTGATTCTTTTGATCCTCATGAACCTTGGGACCCACCAGAAGAATACTACAAACTATACGCACCACCAGAATACCAAGACAAACCAATAATATGGGGTGGAGGATTAACGAGAGACTTCACAGACTTAGAGGTTCGTCATATTAGGGCTCAGTATGCTGGTGAGGTTACTCTTGTTGATAAGTGGGTTGGCTGGTTCTTCAACAAGCTAAAAGAACTAGAATTATGGGAAAACACCCTCATAATACTCCTAAGCGACCACGGAGAACCCCTAGGAGAACACGGAATAATAAAGAAAGTAAGGCCCTGGCCTTACGAAGAATTGGCTAGAATAGTCCTAATCGTAAAACACCCCGATGGTATAGGCCGGAATAAACGTGTTAATGCTCTAGTAGAAACAGTGGATATATTGCCGACAATATTGGATGTAATAGGAATAAACCCTGAGGAGAAAACAAGTCTATGGAGTGTAGTTCCTCAGATACAGGGAAAAAGCCTTTTACCCCTCATAACAGGCGAAGCTGAATCAGTAAAGCCATTTGCCATAAGCGGACACTACAAAAGATCATGGAGTATAAGAACTGATGACTATGTACTATATTTATGGCTACCTACTAGAGCTGAATATCAATGGGGATTAGAGCCATTAACTGATAAGTTTGAAAAGTTTAAACCAGAGCTATATAAGGCAAATCCTCATTATGTCCCACCTCCTCCAAAGGACTATAATTGGAGAGAAGATGTTCCTGAACCCGAAGAAGAAAATCTAATAGATTCGGAGACTGATATAGCACAAGATCTGGAGCTAAAGTTAAGAAGAAAAATTTTGTCGCTTTTAGGATATAAGACAAGCTCATAGAAATGTAAAGGTTGATCCCCATGGTAAGCTTTAAGTGCAAGATGTGTGGCTACTGCTGTACTAGATACTGGATTCCAATAACTCATTTAGATATGTTAAGGTTAGTCATATATGGTAATGTAGAAGTCTCTAATGCAATTGAGCTCAAAAATGCAAAAATCTATCATAGCAAGAAGTTCCCTAAAATTAAGTTAAGGAGAGGAGAATATTATTTAGCGCTCAGAGAAAAGAAAGGAAGTAATTCCTGTATATTCCTAACTGATGATGGAAGATGCTCAGTTCACGAATATAAGCCGCTCACGTGTAGATTTTATCCATTCGTGTATATAGTCCAGAAAGACGGGACTATAAAGATAAGCATCAATGAAAAAGCTATAAATGAATGCCCTGGCATTATACTAGATAATAAACCTGTAGATAGAGATATAGTTAATTCTTTAACTAGATTAGCAAGAGTTAGGCTAATAGAGTTAGATCTATACAGGAATCTTGTTAATGAATGGAATAGCGAGCTCAATGGGCCTTTTTCTAGAGCTAGAGACTTCATAGAGTACGCCCTAGATGTGGCTAAAAGACATAAAAAGAACCTTGAAGAAAAAGGGATGTGGATAAAATAAAGCACTAAGTCACTATTAAGTCTAGTTTTCCTTTCTTAAGGGCTCTCCTGACCTCTAATGCTATTCTCTCACCTGTACTCATCCTTCTGTTATACTTAGCATTGGAATATTGACCTCCAATACCTATATGTACGTTCGTACCACCGCCATGCCTAAAGGCGATATCATGCATAACAGGGATATGTGCATATACTTCCTTTCCGCCTGTATCGAATAGACCGTAGCTCTCGGGGGTCTTTACCTCTGTTCCTATACTGACGTCCATTTTTATAGTAGGCCTGAGTCCATACTTATCAACGCGATCCCATGTTATAACTACTTGAAATGCCCAAGCCCCTATTATCCCTGGTGGTTCGTATTCTCTAGTGACTAATAAGAACGCATCCGCACACCTTAATACCTCCTTTAAGAGCGATTCCCTTACACTAAGTATTGCATGGAAGGTCACTTCAAAGGATGGAACTATTTTCTTAAGGAGTTTTATCTGCACATCAGCAGGTAATCTACGAATGCCATCGAATATTGTCTCCCTTCTCTCATCTATCGAAAGTAATTCATTAGCAAGACATACTCTAGCCTCCTCTAAGCTCAAGTTATGTATTCTGGCGAATTCGTCGTCAAGATCACCCCATTCACTTAATGCATTAAGCGGTGAAAAGAAGAAATTAAAATTGGCTTGAGGGCCTAGGACTAATTGCTCTACTGTGGCTCTCCGTAATACTTCTTGATTCAAGTTGCCCTTTTCCATTTCCTTCTCCACTTTCTCTTCAAGGTCTTGAGAGTCTGCAGCAAATATAAACTCCCTTTCAAACTTCCTTCTAGGATTCTCTGCTTTCAATACGAGGGGCTCATCTATAGGCTCTTTAAAATGGATACCAGTAGGAGTTACTTCAAACTCGTATGTTTTGGGTATGGGTATCCCGGCCTTGCGCGCAAACCAATAGTAGTCCCTTTCAACGCCTTTATTTTCTACTTTAAGGAGCTTCCTAGATCCGACTATAGGGATGGGGAATTCCCTCTCTATCTTACTTAAGTATCTATCGCCTCCGAGATAAGTTGCAAATGCTCTGTTTGGTATCTGGAGAGGTTCTAGTTCTAAAAGATCATCTATATACTTGAATATATCCGTATATTTATCTAATATTAGAAGAGCCGTTCTCCAGTTCTTCTTCTTTATAATATCTTTAGCGTCGTAAGCTACTATGAGATCCCGTCTTACTATATCCGGAAGATCCTCTATATCCTCATTAGGTAGTCCAACGATAGGATTTTGCATGTAAATTATGCTTCTGCTCTTGGTAGTGTATATTACGGACTTAAAGCCATAATTCCTAGCACCATACCATGCATCGATAGCGGAGTGGGAACCAAATATTAGAAGAACCGGATTTTTATATCTGCGAGCTAATTCCTGCATTTCTTCTCGTGATATCTCCTTACTCAAGGATAGTCACCTAAAAATTATCGGAGTTAAGACGTATTATTACTTACGTTAATATAAGGTCAAGTATTCCCCTATCTATAGCCATTCTAATCTCCCTTGCAATCCTACGTCCAGTACTCATTGGCTCATCCCAGTAAAGCCACGAGTAAGGGCTTCCCATTACATAGATGTTCGTTCCAGCTACTATCCTCCCTGAGAATTCAAATACTATTATCTCACAATCCTCCCTTATTATACTCTCCAAGCAGAAAGGCCCTATGATACCGGGAGGCAGATCTTCTTTGGATTTTCTAACGAATTTAAGGCCATAATCCATTATCTTAGGCAAAAGGCTTTCTCGTAATACTAATGGGATATTACCCACCACTACAAATGAAGGATTAATGTACTTGGATATTTCTGCTGGCAATCTCTTAAGACCATCTACATTGCTTTCATATCTTATATCAGCACCTAATAGCTCAAGACGATCTAAAACAGGACTATAGAAGAAGTGATAATATGCTGGAACACCTACTATGTACTCCTGTATCAGAGCCTCATCAGGATTTTGTATTATGCCTTGCTTTATGGCTCTCTCTATGCCCTTCTTAACATCCTCGATACTATTAGCTATGAAGTATCCTTTACCCCCTTTCGCGCCAGGGAACTTTACTATTACCGGAGGAACCACATTGTTGATAGAATACTCTTTTGGAATCTTTATGCCCGCATCTGCTAAAAACTTCATCTTCCTCCTCTGATCTGCCTCTATACGAAGTAATCCTCTCAAGCCAAACATAGGGATTTCCATGCTCTCTGCTCTATCCAGACCTACATATTCTACAAAACTGCCATGAGGTATCAGTATAGAATTCATGGAACGAAGTCTATTCATAATATTTTTACTTACTACTTCTCTCCATGAATCCACTACTAATGTATGATCTATTAAGTGACGAAATTGATTGTAAAACCATAGGCGTCTTCTCTCCACAATGAGTACTGTAGTGAAACCCTCAAGCTTGGCTCCATGAAGTATCTGTAATGCGGAATGGCTCCCCAACGTAGCTATGCTAATCCTATCTAGATCATAGTTCTCAATAATTTCATGCACCTTACTACGATCCATATTCTCACATTAACTTGAATTTGAGGCTTACACTTAAATTAAACTTTATCATAACTTAATGTAGGAATGAAGAGGCCACTCCAGTCTGATATCAAATGATGACCTCGCGACGATCAGACCATTTATTTTCTCTAGTGGCGTATTACACACTTTGCATCAATTACTGTTATGTAATCGTAGGAGATCAATAGGAGATCATCTTTTAAGGCCATTTACTATTCCTTTCGGAGATACATCTTTATGTAGCCGCAATTCTTACATACATATACTTCAAGCCTATTTAGTAAACGAGCTATACTTGGTAGAAATGTCTTTACCATCGGCGGCATCTTCTTCGCTAGATCTTCAATTAGCTTCATTTCACCGCCACATTCTGGGCATTTCTTCCTATTGCTCATACTAGAACTTTTATTCATGGTAGTGATTAAAGAAGGCGGAAATTTTAAATTCTTTATAACTCTAGATAAAATATTACCAGCGATTACGAGGTGTATGAATGAAATCCCCCTATCTTATTAGGATCCAAGAGCTAATAGAAGAGGCTGAAGAAACCGATTATATAATGCCTTTATGGTTACCTTATCTTCCCGCAATTATGATCGGTGTATCAGTCATAACATTAGCTACTACGAGGGTTATTATAGAAAGCCTAGTTAGGAGGCGATTCGTAGTACTTCCACCGATGTGTAGGCTTACAATAATGGACTATACTAGACCAGTACCGATGTATATACTCAGTTTTATGGGTATTTTAATCCTAGTGCTTGTAGGCATAATAGGGCTTGTATTAGAGCTATATGTACTCTACAGATGGATTAAGCGAAGGAATGATCATTTCAAAAGAACACATCGACTTTATGATAATGTGATTGCATACCTTAGGACTAAAGGTTACGAGGAAGAGCACCTTCTAAGATTAACAGACATACTTAATGACATGAGGGAAGAGGAGATTGCAAAGAACGCAGTATTATGGATCGTACTTTATATAGTATTTCCTCCTATAATCCTATACATTTATCATTTTCTCAATAGGGATTTCTATGAGCATGAGAGGCGAGAGGTTAGGCTTTATTCAATATTATCGAAGTTATTGCATGAGAAAGTACCTGAGGCTTATATTCCAGAGTTTGAAAGAAGAATACCGAGTAGGAATACCATACTATATATAGTATTAAGCATAATCACAGTAGGCATATTCACGCTCTACTGGATTTATACTATAACGAAAGATCCAAATGAGCATTTCAAAGAGCATA